>NZ_JBGQQY010000002.1:0-124221 GCF_045528545.1 Ruoffia sp. FAM 26254 | reverse complement strand
AGTTCATCCGTGGTAAGATGGGTGTAGGTCATTTGTGGTCACTCCTTTGTATTCTTTGGTCGGAATTACAAGTTGAGTGTACCACAAATGGCTGTTTTAGTTGTCTAGCTTAATTTTACAATCGGCGGTATTAAAAAGAAATGGATAATTAAGTGTATCTAAAGTATAATAAAAGTAAGAATTAAATATGACAGAGGTGATTCTGTGAAAGTGAAGAAATATTACCGTACCCAACGGGAAGTTGCAGCTGTTATTAATGAAATAGTTGATGAATATTGGGTAGATAATCTAACAGATGAAGAGTTAGAAGAAAATATAATTATGATTTATAAGAATAACCAACGCAAAATAATAAAAAATGATGATTTTACTACAATACTTAAACAACAATGCGGGAAAAATCGTTTAACCGTCGTAGCAAATATTATTAATAAAAGTTAGGATAAATATTATGAAAAATATTATTATTGAAAATAAGGGCGATGACACACTTTTGAATTTTCTAAAAGGAGTTATCGATAGAGATACGAAGTTAAAGCTTACTGTCGGTGAATTTTCGATCTATGCTTTTTATGATTTGCTAAAAGAAATCAGGCGTGCTAAAAGCTTCGAAGTTATTTTGACTGAGGATAAATTTAGTATTGATGAGGAATCACTTTCAAAAAGATATGAGATTGCCCGACAGAATCAAAGTATATCTGGGAATCAATATGAAATTACGCTAAAAAACAATATGAACTCTACCTATATAGCTAGAGTTATTAACACATTAATTCAAAATAAAGTAAATTTTAAGATTTTGAAACCTGGAAAAAACTTACCTGGTCAATTGATCTTGGAAAATGAACGATCACGAGATAAAAATGTATTTTTGCCTACTATATACAATTTTTCATCTGACGGAATAGGCACTCAACCTTCCAATAATTTGGCACAGCTAACAGCTATTACAGGTGATCAAAATATAGTGCAATCATTCTCTAATACATTTGATGTTAATTGGAACGATAATGATTCGGTAATTACACATACGGATGAAATTATAGATAGGTTGTCTAGTATATCTTCAGAGAACACTCCAGAATGGTTGTATTACGTATCCTTATACCACGTCTTTCATAATCAATTAGATGAATTAGATGAAAAGAGCACGATTAAAGAAGGTACAGGATTCAAAGAAACATCTGTCTGGAATACACTTTATGATTTTCAAAAAGACGGTGTAGTTGGCTTAATAAGTAAACTAGAAAAATATAATGGTGCTATTCTAGCAGATTCTGTTGGGTTAGGTAAAACTTTTTCTGCATTAGCTGTAATTAAATATTATGAACTCAGAAATGATAAAGTTCTAGTTTTAGCACCTAAGAGGTTAAGAGAAAACTGGACCGTCTATACACAAAATGATGTTCGTAATGTATTAGCTGATGATCGCTTTAATTATGATGTATTAAATCATACGGATTTAAGCCGATACGATGGATTTTCAGGAGATATTGATTTAAAAACAATTAATTGGGGAAACTATGATTTAGTAGTTATTGATGAGTCGCATAACTTTAGAAATAATAATCCGACTAAAGATGATCGCATGACTCGTTATGAACGACTAATGGAAGAGATTATTAAAAAAGGTGTCAATACTAAAGTGCTTATGTTATCTGCAACACCTGTTAACAATCGAATGAATGATTTGAAGAATCAAATAGCTTTTATAACGAATGATAACCCACAAGCGTTAGACGCATACGGAATAGATGATCTTGATAATGAATTAAGGTTAGCACAAGCGCGTTATAATGAATGGTCGAGTTTAGAAGAAAAACAAAGAACGACAAGCCGATTTCTTGAAATGGTTAATCCTGGGTACTTTAAAATACTAGATTTATTGACGATTGCTCGTAGTCGTAAGCATATTATCAAGTATTACAATACCAAAGAAATTGGTGAGTTTCCAAAACGATTAAAACCCATTTCTATTAAGTCTGATATCGATATCCAAAAAAAAGTTTCATCAATAAAAGAGGTTAATGATGAAATTAAATCATTAAATTTATCAATATACCAACAGATGGCTTATGTACTGCCGACTCGAAAGGCTCGTTATGAAGATCTTTATGATACCCAAACATCAAGAGGAGTATTTAGACAAGAAGATCGTGAAACAAGTTTAACTGGGCTTATTCGTGTAAATTTATTAAAACGATTAGAAAGTTCAGTTCATTCATTTACATTGACGGTTTCGAGAATGGTCACTCAAATTGAAAATATCCTTGAAGTGATTTCTAAAAGTCAAAATAATGAAATTAAATTACCATCTTTAATCAATTATGATGATGAAGAATTAGAGACAGCATTTGAAGACTATTCAGTGGGTAAAAAAAATAAAATACTTTTAGGTGACATGGATCTTCATCGCTGGAAGATGGATTTAGAAGAAGATTTAGTGAAGTTAAAACAAATTCAGCAAGGAGCAAGGTCAGTAACACCTACTAGAGATGAAAAATTAAACGATTTGCTTCGACTAATTGATAATAAAATTAAAAATCCTATTAATGAAGGAAATAAAAAAGTATTGATATTTACAGCCTTTGCGGATACCGCAAATTATCTATATGAACATGTATCAGACTATGTAAAAAATAAACATGACTTAAATGCTGCTTTGATAACAGGTGGAGGAACGAATAAGACAAATATGTCAGGCATTAAAGTAACAAATATGGAAGACATCTTAGTTAACTTCTCACCAATATCAAAGCATCGGAATAAAATTGATGCGGCTGCTTCGGAAGAGATAGATATTTTAATCGCAACTGATACAATTTCTGAAGGACAAAACTTACAAGATGCGGATTACTTAGTGAATTATGATATTCATTGGAATCCGGTACGAGTGGTTCAGCGGTTTGGACGAATTGATCGAATCGGTTCCAAAAATACTCAAATCCAATTAGTCAATTTTTGGCCGAATATGGAACTAGATGAATATATTAATCTAGAAAATCGAGTCCGTGGAAGAATGGTTCTTTCCAATGTATCTTCGACTGGTGAAGATGATGTAATTAATGAGGAAGCGGACAAAAAAGATATGAACGATATGAATTATCGTCGCAAACAAATGCAGCAACTTCAAGAACAAGTAGTAGATTTAGAAGACGTGGACGGAGCGATATCAGTAACAGACTTAACATATAATGAGTTTAAATCTGATTTGTCTGAGGCTTTAAAAAATTCTGAAAAAGAACTCGTAACTGCGCCAACCGGGATGTATGCTATCACGAATGCAGACTTACTAGAAGAGGCAGAACCAGGGATTATCCTTACGCTAAAACAGCTTTCAAATGAAGATAAAGAACCAACAGGCCTTTATCCTTACTTAGTCATTTATATGAGACAAGATGGTTCAATAAAATTAAATCATTTACATGCCAATCAAATATTAAGTATTTATAAAAAGTTAGCTAAAGGTAAGAATACTGTTTTTCAATCACTAGTTGATCAATTTAATAGTGAAACTCAAGAAGGGAAAAATATGGAAGAATATTCCTATTTGCTCACACAAGCTCTTGAAGAAATTAAAGGAAAAACAGAAGAAGTGGGGATACAATCCTTATTTGCACCTGGAGGAACACACTTTGAATCAGCAGATAATCTAAAGATAGAAGATTTTGAGTTGATTTCATTTTTAATTATAAGGGAGTAGTGATGAATGGATATTGATCAATTATTTGAAATAACAAAACTTCCAGTAAAATCAAAACAGCGATCGAATATTCCTAAAAACGCGATATATCCTCAGCTAAATACAACAGAGGATAAAGATTTGATACAGGATAGCGTTCAATCGATCTATTTAATAGCTATCTTAAACGAACAAACGACGAACTTAGCTGTTTATGAATCCGATGCTGAATATTTTAATGAAATTTTCTTTATACATGTTCATATGCGTGAGAAGGATAAGGAAGAGAAAGTATTCAATATATTAACTCGTATTTTCCCCTATCCTATAATTGTTGTCTTTAACTTTGAAGAATACTCAACTATTCATACCGGAAAATATGATAAAAGACTGATTAATGGTGTGCCTAGTGTTAAGGTTACTAAATCATATTCTTCAAAAAAGTATTCTGAACAGGAAATGAATCAACTGTTTGAACGTATCAATCTAAATCAACTTACACAAAGAAATTTTAAGGAATTATATCTATGGATACAGGAAAACATATTAGGTGATACTTTAAATTTTGTGGCACAAGAGAATAGTAAACCAGTTCTTTTATCTGCGGATGAACGAGATGAAATTAATCAATTAGAAAAAGATATTGATCGACTAAAAATAGAAATTAAAAGAGAAGAGCAAATAAACAAGATTATTCCTTTACAATATGAATTAAATAAAAAGAAAAAACAACTTGAACAGATCACTAAAAGAGGAGAATAATAAATGTCAGACTTAAAACCAATGAGTGGAGAAACTCTAGAGCTTACTAAAAAAAATATAGATAAATTGAAGGAACTTTTTCCAGAAGTCTTAACTGAAAACCAAATTGATTTTGAAAAACTACGATTAATTTTAGGTGATGAGGTCAATGACAAACCGGAAAAGTACTCCTTTACTTGGAATGGAAAAAATAATGCAATTAAAATAGCCCAACAACCTTCAACAGGTACATTAAGACCTAATAAAGAAAACTCAAAGAATTGGGATACAACTGAGAATTTATTTATAGAGGGCGATAATTTAGAGGCTTTAAAACTGCTCCAGAAATTTTACGCTGGAAAAGTTAAAATTATTTATATTGATCCGCCTTACAATACTGGAAAAGATTTTGTTTATAAAGATGACTTTAAAGATAATTTACAAAATTATTTTAAACAAACCGGTCAAGTTGATGATGATGGTAATAAACTAGCAACAAATACTGAATCATCTGGAAGGTTTCATACGGATTGGTTGAATATGATGTATCCACGATTAATTTTAATGAAAAATTTATTAACTGATGATGGTGTTATATATATAAGTATTGACGAAAATGAATCTGATAATTTACGTAAAATACTGGATGAAATATTTGGGGAAGATAACCGATTATCCACTCAGTATATACAGGTTAGATACTCTAATAAATCTTTAAATGAAAAGAATGATTGGCAACCTGTAGTGGAACAAGTTTATATTTATGCAAAAAACAAAAAAAATTTTACTGCTAAAAAACCAGAACAAGAGTATTCTTACGATAAATTTATATATGAAATCGAAGAATTGACAGAGGGAGTCCATACAAATTTAGGTGGAAAAGATACAATAATATTTCCAAAAAATGAATGGAAAATTAAAAAGCATAAAAAAGGTAGTGAAAAATTACTTAAAGAGACTTGGGCAAGTGGCTCAGTTATATCTGGGAATTCTAGTGGAAAATTTTCAAATAGTTATATTACTCCAAGAGCTGAAAAAAATAATGAGTATGGCTATTTATACAAAGTTGAAGGAATAGGAGAAGATGGGTTAGGATATAGATATTTTACAGGCCCATCTAAACCTGGTAACATCAGAGGAAAATTTTTCTCAGGGGTCCCAACAGATAGACTTGAAGAGGCCGAAGAAGGGACATCAATCAAGTACAGTCCAATCCCAAATTATTATGATTTTAGTGGAGACTTTGGCAACATAAGGCATGAGGGAGAAGTTGCATTTAATGATGGGAAAAAACCAGTACGTTTATTAGAACAGTTATTTAACTATACTCATACAGAAGATGCAATTATTTTAGATGCTTTCGCTGGTTCATCATCTACTGCTCATACGGTTATGAATATGAATTCTAAGGATAATATGAATCGTAAGTTTATTATGATCCAGTTACCAGAAGTTGCAGAAGATAATAGTGATGCTAAAAATGCTGGATATGATACTATAGCAGAATTAGGAATTGATAGAATCAAAAAATCTGGAGAAAAAATACTGGAAAATAGTAAATATAATATTGATGTGGGCTTCAAAAATTTAAAGTTGGATAATTCAAATATACAAAAATGGAACATTGATTCTGAAAATATCGAAGAATCATTGTTTTCAATGGAAAATAACTTTGTTGAGGGACGCTCTCATACAGACATCGTTTATGAAATACTTCTTAAGCTAGGATTGAATTTGAATATACATTTCGCAGAGAGTACAGTTGGGGGTTCTACTGTATACGACGTGGCATTCGGAAATGTTTATATAGTCTTAGGTGAGAATATCACTCAAGAAGTGGCTAAGTATATTGCTAATAAACAAAAAGAATATGAAAATGAAAATCCTTCAGTTGTCTTTAATGATAACGGATTTAAGAATGACAACGAAAAATTGAATTCTATTGAAATACTTAAAAATAATGGATTTAATGAAGAACAGTTAATGAGTATTTAAAGGAGAGAACATTAGTGAGAATTAAATTCGATCAACTCGATTATCAAGATGAAGCTGTTAATTCTGCAGTAAATACTCTTGAAGGACAACAAATCCGGAAATCAGAATTCACAATTGTAGAAAGTGGCCCTATGTCTATAGGTGATACACAGACTACTTTAATACCCGAAAATCAAACTGAATTATTTGGAGAAACTCAGTCTATTGGAGTAGGAAATCGTATCATTATCGATGATGAACGTTTATTACAAAACATAAACAAGGTCCAAATAAAAAATGGAATAGCTCCATCAGAAGAATTGTATGGAAATAATAATGCTTTCCCTCAATTCAATATTGAAATGGAAACAGGTACTGGTAAAACTTTCGTTTATTTGAAGTCTATCTTAAAAATGCATCAAAAGTATGGCTTCACTAAGTTTGCAATTATTGTACCATCTATAGCAATTAAAGCCGGTACAATAAAAAACTTAGAAATGACAAAAGAGTTTTTTAAACGTGAGTTTAATGGCGTAATTTATAATTATTTTGAGTATGACAGTAATAACTTAGGAAGAGTTCGAGAATATTCACAATCATCAAATATCGATATTATGGTTATTAATATTCAAGCATTTCGTTCTGAAGCAGGATCTAAAACAGATAATAAAGGTAATAGAAATATAATTTATCGTGAAAGTGATCAAATTGGAGGAAATCGACCGATTGATTTAATTTCTTCCACAAATCCAATAATAATTATTGATGAACCGCAATCTGTAGATAACACGCCATTATCTAAACAAGCCATTAATAATTTAAGACCTTCTTTAGGATTTAGATATAGTGCCACACATAGAGATACTTCATATCCGACACTTTATCGTTTAGGAGCCGTTGAAGCTTATGATCAAGAATTAGTTAAACAAATTGAAGTAGCGAGTGTAACTGCAGATGATGATGGTAATGAAGCGTATATGCGCCTAATTTCAGTGGACCATAAAAAGAATATCACAGCTAAAATGGAAGTATATCAAGAAACCAAAGGCAAAATTAGCAAAAAAATACTAACTTTCCGTAAAGGCGATGATATGCAGAAGAAAACTAGGCTCCCTGCTTATCAAAAAATAGGATTTATTAATGATATAGATGCAACGCCTGGGCAAGAAGCGGTCTACTTTTCTGGAGAACCAAGCTATATAACTTTAAATGCTGCTATTCAAGAAGACTTAGACATCAAACGTATTCAGATACATAATACGATTAAAGCTCATCTAGATAAAGAATTGCTATTAAATCCTAAAGGAATTAAAGTGCTGAGTTTATTTTTTATTGATCAAGTAGATAAATACAGACAGTATGATGAGGACGGAAATGAATTGCTTGGTGAATATGCACAGATATTTGAAGATGAATATAATAAATTAATTGCACAACCACGTTATCGTTCACTTCACCAAACAAATGTTGGAACCAATGAAGTCCATGATGGTTATTTTTCAGTGGATAATAAAAATCGTGTAAAAGATACGCGCGGGGGAACCATTGCCGACGAAACAACCTATGAAATTATTATGAAAGATAAAGAAGGCCTATTGACTTTTTATGACGAAGAGAGAGGGAATATTAGTCGAGCAAATAAAATACGGTTTATTTTCTCTCATTCTGCTTTAAAAGAAGGTTGGGATAACCCGAATGTATTCCAAATTGCAACACTAGTAGAAACTCAAGATACAATCACAAAGAGACAAAAAATTGGACGTGGTTTACGAATAGCTGTAGATCAAAAAGGCGAACGTACATCAGGTTTCGATATAAATACTTTAACAGTGATGGCAAATGAAAGTTATGAAGAGTTTGCAGATAGCCTACAATCCGAATATGAAGAAGACGGAATCCGTTTTGGTATTTTTGAAGAGGAAACTTTTGCGACTATTATTGTTGAAAAAGATAATTTGACTGAAGATATTAAAGTGTTTGGGAAGACTAAATCCAAAAAATTAGTTAAAGAATTGAAAGAAAATGATTATGTGAACTCTAATAATCGGGCAACGGATAAATTAAGACAAGCCATTAAAGATGAAGAGCTTATTTTATCAGAAGAATTTGCACCTTATGAAAAACAAATTATAGAGATAGCAAATACAAAAATTAAAGATCTTAACATTAAAGATGCTTCTAAGAAAACAGATATTACACTAAACGAAAATGCATTAAAATCACAAGAATTTGAAGAATTATGGAATCGTATAAAGTACAAGACGAACTATAAAGTTCATATTGATACAGACCAGTTAATTCAAAATATTATACATGGTACGAATGAATTTGAAGGTATGATTGATATTGAGGTTAGAGGTCGTAGCTATCAATATACAAGTGGTAAGTTAGATATTTCTGATGCTGGGTTTAGAGTTGATGATAAAACGATTACCACAGATTCTGGGTATCTAAGAAGTAGTAACTATGTTTTACCTGACATAATTACGCACTTACAAAATGAAACGAAAATAACACGAAAATCAATTGTGGAAATTTTAACTCAATCGGGTAATTTAGGTAAATTTAAACAAAATCCAATCAGTTATATGATGCAAGCAGCCAAAATTATAAATCAACATAAAGAAAATATGATTGTTGATAATATTGAATATTATAAAACTGGTGAAGAATTTAACGATCTTATCTTTAGAGATACGAGCCAAGGTTCTACTTACGTAGATGAAAGTTCCACTGATTATAAAGTTATAAACAACTCAGATAAAACTATTGTTGATTTTATTCGAACAGATTCTAATGTTGAACGAGATTTTGCTCAAGAATTGGATCAAAGTCGTAGTATTAAGTTTTATGTTAAACTACCAGACAAATTCACAATTGATACACCAATAGGCGGATATAACCCAGATTGGGCGATTGTAAAAGAGGTCGATGGTGAAAATAGAATTTATTTTATTGCTGAGACTAAAGGATCAACGAATCGAATGTCATTAAGAGTAACCGAAAGACAAAAAATTAATGCCGGTGAAAAACACTTTGATTCACTTCAGACAGGAATTGATTATGAGGTTGTTACAAAATTAGATGATTTACATTAATATGTTCATAAATAGCAACTCTTCAATAAAGGAGGGTTGCTATATGTTCTCATTAGGTTTATATAAGTAGATTGGATTTTAACAGAATCGGTTGTAAGCGTAATCAATTTGTGCTGTAGTATTAAGTACCTTGTTAATAACAATCTATCGAATTTAGAGAGGTGTTTGTAGTGAAATTAATTGAAGTAAAAATAAAAAACTTTAGAGGTTATAAAGAAGAGACAAAATTAGAATTGAATAATTTAACAGCCTTATTAGGAAAAAATGATGTAGGTAAATCTACGATTATGGAAGCATTAGAAATTTTTTTTAACAATAAAACAGTTATAATTGAGAAAGAAGATTTATCAATTAATCATGATGAGAACAACAGAGATATTGAAATAACATGCGTTTTTGATAATTTGCCTTCTAGTTTATCTATAGATACATCATCTACAACTACATTAGAGAGAGAATTTTTGTTGAATAGTGATGGATTATTAGAAATTAAAAAGAAATTCAGTGCTACTACTCAGAAACCTAAGCCAAATACAAAGATTGTATGCCAACATCCAATTAATCAAAATTATAATGACTTGTTAAGTCTCAAAAGAACAGAATTAAAGAAACGGGCAGAATATTTAAATATAGACAAAAATATATATGATGCAAGAAATAATGTGAGTATGAGAGATGCAATCTATAATGATTGCACGAATATCGAGTTAATTAGAAATGAAATTGAAGTAGATATTGCTGATGGCAAAAAAATATTTACTTCAATAGAAACTTATTTACCAGCATTTGCATTATTTCAAGCTGATAGAAATAGTTTGGACACTGATGTAGAAGTAACTGATCCTATGAAAATTGCAGTTCAACAAGCTTTAAGTACAGTAGAGAATGAAATAAATATTATTAAAACTATAGTACAAGAAAGAGCCCTAGATACAGCAAGAAGAACGTTGGATAAGCTACAAGAAATGGATGAAACACTGGCTGCTACTTTAGAACCTGAATTTAAAACAGAGCCCAAATTTGATTCTCTTTTTAAGTTAGCTATAAATTCAGATGATGGCATATCTCTGAATAAAAGAGGTAGCGGAGTAAGAAGGCTCATATTAATGAATTTTTTTAGAGCAGAAGCTGAAAGAAGATTAAATGATAATGAGAGAAATACAAATATCATATATGCAATTGAGGAACCAGAAACTGCACTTCATCCAAGTCAACAAAAAATGCTTATAGCTTCTTTAAAAAAATTGTCTGAAAAAAAAGATTGTCAGATTCTCGTTACCACACATAATCCTGCATTAGCAGAATTAATAGAATTGGAAAGTTTAAGACTTATAAAGAAAGAAGACTTAATCGTTTCAATTAAAGGGGGGGATAGTAATATTTATGATGAAATCACTAAAGAGTTAGGAATTTTTCCTGAACCTATTTACGAGAATGTGCGAGGAGTAATTCTTGTTGAAGGGAAAGATGATATTAAGTTTTTAGAACATTTATCAAATGTTCTAAAAGAAGAAAAAATATGTGAAGAAAACTTTAATGATAGGAAAATTTCTATTATTCCTACAGGTGGTTGTAACAACTTGAAATTTTGGGTTCAAACTAAAATAATCGAAGAATTTAACATCCCGTGGGCCGTATTTTTAGATTCTGATAAAAAAGAAGAAACAATGCACACAGATAATGTTCGCACTATAAATCTTTATAAAAAATCCGGTCATATAGCAATTTGTACTAGGAAAAGGGAAATAGAGAATTACTTTAGTCCTGAATTATTTAACCACGAAATTACAATCCAAGATTTTAACGATGCAAAACAGGAAATTAAAGATTTTAAAAGAAGTAAAAGTATAAGAGATAAAGGTAGTCCAATCCAGTTGTACTGGCCACAGATGGAGCTTAAACATATTGAGGTTTCGGGTAATTACATAAATGAAATTGGAGAAGAGTCTAATGAATTATACGAAATCAATGAAGCACTATTGAATATAGTAGAGTAATTATCATTAATAGTTTCTTTACATATGTCATGTTAATATTTAGTATCAAATTTAAGGGGTACACCAACCAATTAATTTACATAAAACATAGGCGTATGCGTGAGGATTTAGTACAAACCATTACCAAAACCATTACTATATGACTCAAAACATTGATGTGAAGGGGCTCAGATGAGCCCCCTCATCTCCATCTTGATTTTCCCGATAATACTGAAAACAAATATTTTTAACACAAGATTGTAGAAAGAGTAAAACACTTCATAGTCTTGTGTTTTTTATACCCCAAGAAACAAAAAAGAGATGCAATTTTTTTTGCATCTCTTTTAGTCATATAATTAATTAAACACTCCAAAGATATCTCGCATGAAGTTAGTAATCGCGTTGTCACGGTTGTTTTCAATTGGGGTACTATCTTCTGTCGTTGTATCTTCTTGGGCTGCTTCTTCCACTAATTCCTCAGCAGGCTCTTGTGCTTTGAGGTTAGTAGGTAGGTCAAGGTCGATCACCTCTGGATGATCTAATAAGCCGTCTAACAGGATTTCGATCTCCCAGTATGAGCTCATACCTTCACCAAAAGTTCCCATCGCTACCGCAATAAAGTCACGGTCTGCTTGATTACCTGTTGCCACAAAGTTCAATCCAGCAGCATCAGTGAAACCAGACTTCAAGCCAGTAATACCAGAACGACCATAAGTGCCACCTTCAAGTAATTGGTTTGGATTGAATAAAATTTGTTCCTCGTCTGTACCTTCCATATAGGTATATTCGCGGGTTGTTGTAATATCTAAGATTTGTGGATATTCTTCAATCGTATGTTGGGCCACTAAGGCCATATCTGCTGCGGACATCGTATTCTCGCTCATCTCATTCGAACCAGGCATCCACCATGATTCTGGAACTTCAATGTTTGGAGCACCTGAAGTTGAGTACATCTGAGCATTTGTTATTCCCCACTCAGTTAACTGATCTTGCATCGCTTGTACAGCAGCTTGTTCGCTACCATAGATCTCCCACATTAAAGCAGAAGTCGCATCATTGGCAGATTGTAACATGACGGCATACATTAAATCCTCAACGGGGTAAGTAATCCCTTCTACCAACCAGACGTTTGATAATTCTACATTAGATGAGATATCTTCCACTATTTCTGTTGGAATCTCGATCTCTTGGTCAAGTTTCAAAGTACCTTCATCTAAGGCTTGATAGATTAAGTACATTGATAATACTTTCGTCATTGAAGCAATAGGGTAAGGAACATTCCCTTCACGATTGGCAAGAATTTTGTTTGTTGCCTGATCAATCATGACATACGAACGAGCGTCCATATTACTATCGTACCATTCTTGCAATTCACTAGGGTAATCTTCTGGCAGTTCAATTGGTTCTGAAGGTTCTAACAATACATTGTTAGAGTTAAAGATAGGTGTTTTACTTACAGCTTGGGCTGTAGTTGGATATAGATTGGCATAACACATGCTTGTTAAAGAAAGCACGGTAAGCCACTTTATTGTTCGTTTATTGAACAAAGTGATGACCTCCTCAAATTTAATACCAATTAATTATAGCGAACTATTTACGCATTTCAAATAGCCTTGGAATATTTTTACTTTATTACATATCTTTTCACACAAAATTCAAACTTTGTTTATGCATTTTCTTGAATTTGTATTATTAAAAAGTAATAAAGTAGACTATAATGTAAATAATCACATTGAGGGGGATGAGAAATGAAATCGGCTTGGAAAAAATATATTCGGCCTAATTTGTTTTATATTGTTTCTATTGCCATATTACTACCTATTTATCTTCACGCTGTTGTACTATTGCTTGCGATTACCTACTTAATATGGCAGAAACGTAGCTTAACAATGCGAACGTTTATTAAAAACAAATGGTTGAGCATATTTATACTTTATGTTCTAATCGTTTCATTAATTAATCGAAACTACATCGGTGTTTTAATCACCTTAGTCTTTTTCTTATTTGTGATTTACTTTAGTAGTTACTTGAAGTGGATCACAGTAGAAAGATACTTGAAGACGTTGAATATATTCGTACTGGGAAGTATTCCTGTCGCTATCTATGCACTCCTTGTCTATGTCTCTTATGTATTCCGTGAAGGTTACACTTTACTCTATGTATTCCAATATGCGAATGTTCAGACGAGGGCAGAGTCGACCTTCTTTAATCCGAATTATTACGGCTTATACTGTATCTTTGCGATTAATATTGGTATGTATCTACTATTAAAGAGTGATTATGCTAAGAGATTTAAAGCCTACTATTATTTTTCATTTGTCCTGAATATCATGAGTATCTTACTAACGGCTTCGCGGATGGTGCTCCCTACAGTCGCGGTGGCGATTGTTTGGTTTGTCTTTTGGACGAAGCGGTCATATGTATGGTATATGTTGGGACTGGCAGCAGTTGGAGGGATTGCTTTATTCGTTAATCCAGACTTAATCCCTAGGTTTAGCTCGATTGCTTACGCCTTTCAGGATCGGTTTGCGCTATGGGATGTTGGTTGGCAGATTTTTATGAGTAATCCGCTGTTTGGTCGTGGGGCCATGAGTTATATGAATTTATATTACTTATATACTGACAAAGCAGATATGCATGCACATCAGTTAGGGATTAATACCTTAGCTGATTACGGTGTGATTGGGGTCATTATCTTAGGCTTTATGATGAAAGATTACTTAAAGTCTATAGTCAGATTAGCGAAGCAGATGGAGTACCGTAAGGAATTTGCTTTAATTTCAACGATGCTCGTGACTGTGATCGTCCATGGAATAATGGATGTATCAATCCTTTGGACACAAACGGGGTACATTTTCCTAGCAGTTGTCTTGCCAATACAACAATTAACAGAAAAAACAAAATAAATTTAAAAAAACATTGCACTTCGATAATCTATGTGGTACTATGTGTTAGTTGAGAAAACAAGTAGAAACGAGCCGTTTCTCGCCAAAGTGAATTTGGCAAATACATAGTCTGCCACTAGGAGTGGTGTGTCTATATTTAACGGCGAGTTTATATTTATTTTATAAACTTGCTTTTTTTATTGTTACTTGTTTCTCAAAATACATGGAGGTGGAGATCATAAAAGAATTACCTATCAATGATGGCATTCGTGCACGTGAGGTACGTGTTATTGGAGATCAAGGCGAACAGATTGGCGTTAAGTCTCTTCAGGATGCTCTTACTATTGCCGAGTCGTTTGAATTAGATTTAGTGCTTGTGTCTCCTAACGCAAAACCCCCTGTCGCTCGAATCATGGATTACGGTAAATATCGTTATGAGCAACAGAAGAAAGAGAAAGAGCAACGTAAGAATCAAAAAACTGTCAGCTTAAAAGAAATTCGTTTAAGCCCAGGGATTGAAGACCATGACTACCAAACAAAATTACGTCAAGCAATTAAATTCCTTGAAAAAGGAGACAAAGTTAAAGTTTCAATTCGTTTCCGCGGCCGTGCAATTACACATAAAGACTTAGGACGCGACGTTATCATGGATTTCCTTGATGACGCGAATGCAGTGTCAACTGTTGAAACAAAACCTAAGATGGATGGGCGTAGTATGTTCGCAATTCTTGCTCCAATAAGTAGCGAAGAATAGAACATTATTATTTAAAACATAGGAGGATTTATCATGCCAAAACAAAAAACACATCGTGGATTAGCAAAGCGTGTTAAAAAGACAGGTTCAGGGAAATTAAAACGCTCTAGAGCCTTTACTTCTCACCGTTTCCACGGTAAAACTAAGAAACAACGTCGTCAATTACGTAAAGCAGCGTTAGTATCTAGTTCAGATTTCAAACGCATCAAACAACAAATTTCACAACTATAATATCAACGAACTAAAAGGAGGAATTCACAATGGCACGTGTTAAAGGTGGATACGTTACTCGTCAACGTCGTAAACGTACAATTAAATTAGCAAAAGGTTATTACGGAGCAAAAAGTATTTCATTCAAGATGGCTAAACAACAAGTCATGAAATCTCATACTTACGCTTACCGTGACCGTCGTCAGAAAAAACGCAACTTCCGTCGTTTATGGATTACGCGTATTAACGCAGCAGCTCGTATGAACGGAATGAGCTATAGTGTA
Source organism: Ruoffia sp. FAM 26254 (assembly GCF_045528545.1). NCBI lineage: Bacteria > Bacillati > Bacillota > Bacilli > Lactobacillales > Aerococcaceae > Ruoffia > Ruoffia sp. FAM 26254. The sequence continues at coordinate 108,617 of NZ_JBGQQY010000002.1, read as the reverse complement.
TTAATGAATGGTCTAAAAAAAGCAGGTATCGAAATGAACCGTAAAATGTTAGCTGACTTAGCAGTTAACGATGAAGCAGCTTTCTCAGCTTTAGTAGAGCAAGCAAAAGCAGCTTTAGCTTAATCTAAGATTTGAGTCTCAGTAATGAGACTCCTTTTTTATTGTTAAAAATACCAAAAAAAATGAAATATTACATCTGTATTTGTTGCCATAATAAATACGGATGTTTAAGATAGAACTTAGACAAAGGAGGAATCATATGAATTATATTTGGCGTTATATTAAGAATTATCCCGGACTGCTTGCATTAGATGTGTTCGGAAGCCTTTTTTTTGTATTAGTAAACTTAGGCTTACCTACAGTGCTATCAATTATGATTGACCAAGCAATTATTCCAGGGGATCAAAGTTTATTATTTACTCTAGCCATGGTGATGTTAGGGATTATTATATTGGGTGCACTTGGACGTATTCTATTATCCTATGCCTCAAGTAAATTAACCAATATCATGATCCGAGATATGCGTAATGACATCTTCGATTATACGCAAAAGTTCTCACATGAAGAATTTGAAAAGATTGGTGTTCCATCTTTAGTAACGCGTGTAACAAACGATGCATTCGTGTTAATGCAGTTCGCTGAGATGTCACTGCGTTTAGGTGTGAATACACCGTTAATGTTCTTCGGAAGTATTGTGATGATCATTATAACCAGTCCGTCATTGGCTTGGATTGTAGCTGCGTCAATGCCGTTTCTGTTAGTTGCGATTTATGTCATTGCTAAGAAATCTAGACCGTTATCTGAAGCTCAACAAACGTCTCTAGATACAATTAACCAATATGCGAGAGAGAATTTAACAGGACTACGTGTGATTCGTTCTTTTGCTCGTGAGGAGTATCAAGAAAATCGTTTCAATAAAGAAAGTCGTCATTATTCAAATATCGCCACGCGTTTATTCAAATTAATGGCAGCAGCAAACCCAATCTTCATGCATATCCTCGTTTGGATGATTGTTCTTATTATGGGACTATCGCTACAACCTTTAGCAGTTGGAGAATTACAAGTAGGTAACTTGGTTGCTTTTGTGGAATATGCCTTTCACGCTTTATTTTCAGTGATGATGTTCTCACAATTATTCATTATGTATCCAAGAATGAATGTTTCTTCGAATCGTTTACAGGAAATAATGAATACCGAGATTTCGATCTCTGTGAATGAAGATGGTATAACCCAAACTGAAACACATGGTTACGTAACTTTTGATAATGTGACATTCGCTTATCCAGGAGAAACTGAGAATCCAGTCCTTCATAATATTAGTTTTGAAGCGAAACCTGGAGAAATGGTTGCCTTTATCGGAAGTACCGGAAGTGGTAAGTCGACTTTAGTTCAACTTATTCCGCGTTTCTTCGATGTTACTTTAGGACGTATCATAATCGATGGTGTGGATGTACGTGATTATAACTTAAAAGCTTTACGTCAAAAGATTGGTTTCATTCCTCAGAAAGCATTGTTATTCACTGGAACGATTGGAGAAAACTTACGTTACGGGAAATACAATGCAACGGAAAACGAATTAGAACGTGCCAGTGATGTGGCGCAAGCAAGTGACTTTATCCATAAGACTCAAGAACGTTACCACTCATTCTTAGCTGAAGGTGGAACAAACTTATCTGGTGGACAAAAGCAACGACTATCGATTGCGCGTGCAGTTGTGAAACAGCCCGATGTATATATCTTTGATGATAGTTTTTCTGCACTGGATTATAAGACCGATGCGGAATTACGTCGTCGCTTGAAAGAAGTGACAACAAATTCAACGGTATTAGTCGTTGCTCAACGTGTGAGCTCAATTATGAATGCTGATCAAATCATCGTTTTAAACGAAGGTGAGATTGTCGGACGCGGAACGCATGAAGAATTAATGGTTGAGAATGAGATTTACCGTGATATTGCAAATTCACAAATGAAAAATCCAACTATAGAAGAGTAAAGGAGTGAGCTAGATGAAAGAAATAAAAACATTTGGAAACTTATGGAAATACTTAAAAACATATAATAAACAACTAATCCTAGCCCTCGTACTCTTAATCATTAACGTTTTAATGACAGTGGTTGAGCCGTTCGTATTAGGATTAGCTATTACGGAAATTACTCAAAACGTCGTGGATATCGCCCGTGGAGCTGAAGGAGCGGCAATCAATTATGAATACATTATTACCATTCTAATTGTTTATGTCATTCGTGGATTTATTGTTCAAGGGACAAATTATGGATCGAACGTCTACATTACAATTGCGGTTCAGAACATGACCCGTGATTTACGTGATGATATCATCCGTAAGATTCACCGTCTCCCCGTGGCTTATTTTGACCGTAACCAATTTGGAGATATCTTAGGACGTATTACTAGTGACGTTGAGACAGTTTCCAACTCACTGCAACAAGGAATAATTCAAGTGACAACAGCATTCTTTTCGATTATCTTTGTCACGATCATGATGCTGACTTTGAATTGGCAATTAGCGCTCATTGTCTTTATTAGTATGCCGATATCTTACTTTGTTGCTCAAAGTGTAGTGAAGATTTCTCAACAACACTTCAAGAAACAAGCGGATGTCTTAGGTAGAATGAACGGTTTCGTTCAAGAGAACTTTACTGGGTTTAATATTATTCGTTTATATGGGCGTGAAGATAGTTCTGTAGAGGAGTTCCGTACGATTACGGGAGAGTTAGCAGATGTCGGCTTTAAAGCAAGCTTTTTATCAAGTTTAATGATGCCCTTAGTATCCGTCGTATCTCACTTAGCTTACTTAGTTGTTGCGGTGGTCGGTGGTATGTTCACGATGGCAGGACGCTTAACGGTTGGTAACTTACAGGCCTTTACTCAATATGTATGGCAAATTAACCAACCGATTCAAATGGTGACTCAAATTACTGGGTTATTACAAGCGGCTGTTGCTGCAACGCAACGTATTTGGGAAGTATTAGACCAAGAAGAAGAATTGAACGAAGTAACGGAAGAAATACCTTCACCTGTGACAGGGCAAGTGACTTTCGATGATGTTTCTTTCCAATACACTCCAACAAAACCATTAATTAGAGATTTCTCTGTAAAGGTTAAACCGGGTGAAACGATTGCGATTGTTGGTCCAACAGGTGCAGGTAAGACAACGATGATTAACTTACTGATGCGCTTTTATGATGTGGATAAAGGGTCGATTAGATTGGACGGCGTAGACAACCGAGCCGTTTCAAGACAAAAATATCGCGAGCAATTCGGGATGGTATTACAAGATGCTTGGTTGTTCGAAGGAACGATTAAAGAAAATTTACGTTTCGGTAATTTAGATGCGACAGACGAGCAAATTGTTGAAGCTGCCAAAGCGGCTAACGTGGATCATTTTATCCGTACGTTACCAGGTGGTTATGAGAATCGTATGAACCAAGAGTCGAGTAACATTTCTCTCGGTCAAAAACAATTACTAACGATTGCACGTGCTTTATTATCTGATCCTAAAATCTTGATTCTAGACGAGGCGACAAGTTCGGTGGATACTCGACTAGAGCAGTTGATTCAAAAAGCGATGGAACGCTTGATGGAAGGGCGTACGAGTTTCGTTATTGCCCACCGCCTTTCAACCATCCAAGATGCCGATCGTATCTTAGTGATGAAAGATGGTCAAATCATTGAACATGGTAACCATGAGCAATTATTAGAACAAAAAGGCTTCTACTATGACTTATATCAAAGCCAATTTAATACTTAATATATAAAGATTGAATGCAACCTTTCATTTAATGCTAATTTCGATTACAATATTAGCAATAGATAATGGAAAGTGACATTGAATACAATAAACCCACAGTCACTCATCAGAGCAATCTGAGTGACTGTGGGTTTTTATTTTTGGGGGAATTTGGATGCGTATAGGATATCAAGGTGTTGCCGGTTCTTATAGTGAGGCAACGTTACAAGATTATATAAAGACATTGGATGATACAACGACAGAGATAGTACCAGTACCTTATGGAGATTTTAAAGCGGTCGTGAATGATTTATTAGATGACAAGTTGGATTTAATTGTCGTTCCAGTTGAGAACTCAACGACCGGCATCATTGCTCGTGTCACAGATTTACTGCGTTATAAGCCTGTCATGGCGATTGCAGAGGCTTACCAACCTGTTCGACATACTTTATGGGGAGTGGAAGGAAGTCGCTTAGAAGACATTCAGATGGTATATTCACATCCTGAAGCCTTGTCGCAATGTCAGGTGTTCTTTAATTCGTATCCACTGATTGAAAGCAAGGTATATGAAGACACTGCCAAAGCTGCGTCATATATTCAAACATTAAATCGACGAGATATTGCTGCAATTGCGAGTCCTCGAGCAGGGGAGTTACATCAATTAGTTCCATTAATGGAGAATGTGCAAGACGAATCAACAAACACGACCCGTTTCTATGTGATTGAAAAGATTCAAGAAAGAGAATATACCGGGACTTGCTTAAGTCTATATGTTGAGACTCGTCACGAATCGGGTGCTTTATCTAAGTTGCTTCAAGTATTTGATATTTTCAATTGCAACTTACAAAACTTAAGCGCCAGACCGATTGAGAATCAGCCATTTACTTATGGATTCTTTATAGAAGTGTCGATTAAAGAGATGAGTTCACCCGTGAACATATTGATTCAGACTTTATATCAAGTATCAGAATACCTTCAAATCATGGGGCAATATGATCAAGTGTCAAAAAGTATTTATTTAGACGTTTAGGAAGGGGATAAAAATGAAAAAGATTGCAATTGTTGGTTTAGGTGTCATCGGAGGTTCCTTTGCGAAAGCATTTAAGGCTTCGGATAGTTCGAATTATTATGTGATGGGAATTGATAGAAACCAAGCGACACTCGACAAAGCCCTGGAAGCCGGTGTGATTGCAGAAGGTGAAGTTGAGAATGAAACGATTCTACAACGTGCTGATATCGTTATTATTGCCCTATACCCTGAGAATATTAAAGAATTTATCCTACAAAACTCAGACGCTTTCAAAGAGGGTGCCATCCTAACTGAAACGACAGGGATTAAACAATATGTGATTGACAGTATCTTGCCAATTTTACCTAAACAAGTCGACTTTATCTTTGGACACCCAATGGCAGGGCGAGAATCACAAGGCTTTGAATACTCAGACCACACAGCCTTTATAGGAGCGAATTATATATTAACACCACTCGCTTCGAATAAGTCAGAGAACCTGGAAGTATTTAAAGCCCTTCTTAAGAAAATTGGCTTCCAAAGATTAACCCAAGTAACGCCAATCGTTCATGACGAATTAATCGCTTATACGAGCCAATTATGCCATTGTATTGCAGCGGCGTTAATTAATAGTGATCAACCTGAACGTAATACGGTTCAATTCATCGGTGACAGTTACCGAGATTTAACTCGAATTGCGAAACTAAATGAGAATCTGTGGTCAGAATTGATGTTAAATAATAAGGATGTGCTTGTTCAAGTTATTAGCGAATTTGAAGCAGAAATGACAAAAATTAAAGAATCGCTCTTAACGAATAATAAACGTGAATTAGAAGAAGTCTTTATTGAAGCCACTCGCCGCCGTGAAGATTTTGAAAAGAATGACTTAATGATTTAATTTCAATTTAAAGTATTAAATTCCTTGCAATTAGAATCTAAGTGAGTTATATTATAATCACATTAAAAATAAATGATAAAAGAGGTTATCTTATGTTTACCCATTTCAACAATATTATTATTGTCATTCAAAGACCGGACTTGTTAAATTGATTTTATAATCAGTTTAAAAAGTCCTATTCGTCTTGAATGAATGGGAACAGATAACAAACCCCCATTCTAGTAATCTAGAGTGGGGGTTTTTATTATTCAAAGGAGTGGTAAAACGATGAGTGACATTGAAAGCGACGTCCATATTTATCAAATTACACAGAAAACAATAGGAGGATTCATCCATGAATTTATTTAAACAATTTAATAGCGCTTTTACAAGTAACCTGTCAATGTTCGTAGTATTAACGGCTTTATTAGCCTTAATGTTCCCAAGTTTTTTCACACCTTTAAGTGGTTATGTGAGTGTATTACTTCAAATCATTATGTTCACCATGGGCTTGACATTGAAAGCATCTGACTTTTCTCATGTTCTTAAAAACCCAACGAGCGTGATTATGGTTTCTGCCATCCAATACTTATTTATGCCACTGAGCGCTTTTGCAATTGCGAAATTATTCGGTCTATCAGGTGATGTGGCTTTAGGTTTAATCATAGTTGGATCAGTTCCTGGAGGGACCGCATCGAACATTATGGCTCTCTTAGCTAATGGGAATGTGCCACTTTCAGTGAGTGCTACAACGGTGTCTACATTATTATCCCCATTCGTTACACCACTTCTGATCGCGACTTATGGCGGAGCATTTATTGAAATTGCTTTTTGGCCAATGTTCTTATCCATCACACAAATCGTCTTAGTGCCAATTGTCTTAGGATTAGTTGTGTCTCATCTCTTAGGGGACAAGTCAGAAAAGATCAAGACAGCGATGCCATCATTCTCATCGATGGCGGTACTGTTAGTTCTCGCTGGAACAGTATCAGTGAACCGTGAGAATTTACTAACCGGTGGTCTAACGGTTGTCCTAGCAGTATTAGTTCATCATTTATTAGCTTATGCAATTGTTTACTTTATCTATGGGTTATTCAATGCTTCTGCGATAACAAAACGTACGTGTGCGATTGAAGTTGCGGCACAAAATACAGGGCTATCCGCAAGTTTAGGTTTAACGCATTTTTCACCAGAAGCAGCCTTAGCGGGTGCAGCTGGAACGATCGTCCATACACTTGTTGGAATGATGTTTGGTAGTTTATGTGCTAAGAAAGATATGAAAGAAGCCGAGGGAGGAAAAGCAGCAGCGCGAGCAAGAAATGCGAGATCAACAGTTTTACAAAGAACATATTAATTTTAGATTTGTGTGGAGTGTCAATAGGTAAGTGAGTGAAAAACACACGCACCACCCAAACAAAAAAGGCTCAACAATCGTGGTGACATTTGTCCACAGTGTTGAGCCTCTTGTTATGCGCATAAAAAAGAAGGGCGATAGGTCAGCCCCTGTTAAATTAAGTTTTATAGAAGTCGTAATGCTGCCACATTCGCACCTGATTCTTCATGATTAGTGCCATCACATATTAAAGCATCAATCTCATCTAAGATTGTTTCTAAAGTTATTGGATAGCCTTCTAATAACCTTGCTTCGCCTGTGACGTATTCATAAATAACTAGAGAAGGGGTAGATTCAACTGACATATCGATGGCAGTCTTTTGGTCTTTTAAGAACAAATGTTTAACAAAATCCGACTGCATATCTTGTTGAAATATCTCGACATCTAGTCCAACGTCATTGGCAAGATCAATTGCGAATTCTTCACTAAATTTAGAAATATCGCCATTGATTGTCTCCTGAAGGCGCATTAAGAAATAACGACCTAATCGTTTCCCTTGCATACATGCTGCTTTATATGCGAGAGATGCCCGGTATACCGATTGAAAGATGTAATTTCTCTCCTGCAAGTTTGTTTTTTTGATACCAAGTTGTTGCATATAGTCTTCAACTAAACGTTGATTATGAAAAGGTAGGATGTGCAAATCTATGTTTGACGTTACTAAATCAATTAATTTTAAAACTTCATGTTGACAAGTGTAACAATTTTTCCCTAATGGATTAACGAATAAAAATAATTCAAATACACTTGGAACGCCATTGTGTCTATATTCGATTTGATATTGACTCATTTAGAAATTCCTCCTCCTTTCTTATATTTGGTATAGTTAATATTAACAATAAAGTAAACTATTAGCGAATGATAGGCTTGTTCATTTATTCATTTGTAGAGTATCGATGTGCGCGTGATAACTTCGTTTCTGCTTGTTTGTAAGATATATCAACACTCGCTAACAGTGAATTAAATTGTTCTAAAGCAACTTCAATATCTTGAGATTCAAGTTCCAATTCGTAATCTTCAGCTTGCGGATATTGAGTATAGTCTAACGCATATAATCCATAAGGAACGTCGATATTATAACGTTCTGTAATGAGACTCATTGTTCTTTTAATATCAGTCCAGACGATATTTCTTGAAGCAATAAACTCTTGGATATCCGCTGAATAAATAATGTCTTCATTCAATGATTGTGGCACGTCTATCACTTTCTCTCGATTGAATTGAGTAAGTTCAATCGATTCAAGTTCAGACACTCTCTCTTTAATTGTCCATTCACTCGAACCATTATCAAACACTCTTAATCTCAGCGCTGAATTATTTTGCTTGAAAATTTCATCTGCTGTATCATAATAGTAATTGGATTGAATGATTTTTGGTTGATTTTGTAAATTAAAATAAGTATAAAGCTTTTCATACTCAGCTTTACTTAGTAGTGTTTTTAATTCTCTTTCAATTGAAGATACCATGTATATATCCTTTCTTAGCTAAATTATGTACAATGTAATATATACAAAAAATAAAAAAACTGTATGTCCATTACAGTCCGTCATTTATCCTATAATAATTCATTACTATATGCAAATAAATATACTTATACAAAAATAAGAAAGTCGGTGACTAAATTGATAGAAGATAATTTTATCGAGAATTGGGACTTATTCTTAGCTCCTTATGAACAAGCTGTAGAAGAATTAAAGCTGAAACTAAAGAATATTCGAAAAGAATACCGAACTTTACACCGCCATACGCCGATAGAGTTCGTTACAGGACGTGTGAAGACACGCGAGAGTATTCTCGAGAAGATGGAAATGCGAGAAATTGAACCTGAAGATATGTTAATTGGTGTTCAAGATATCGCTGGAATCCGAATCATGTGTCAATTTGTTGAAGATATCTATGAAGTAGCCGAATTAATAAAAGAACGGACGGATTTCAAAGTATTATTGATTCGTGACTACATTCACCACCATAAGCCCAGTGGCTACCGATCATATCATATGGTTATTGAATATCCTGTACAACGCGCAAAGAATGTGGATACCGTCATTGTAGAGGTTCAAATAAGAACATTAGCGATGAATTTCTGGGCGACGATCGAGCATTCGCTGAACTATAAGTATCAAGGAGAGTATCCAAAGCACATTCTTGAACGACTGGAAAGAGCTTCAGAAGCAGCATTTATGCTGGATCAAGAAATGTCAGAGATTCGAGAAGAGATACGCGAAGCGACACAATTCTTCGAACAAAGATATGAGGACCCCGATACAGCAATAAATAAAGGGAATTATGAGGTGAATCAATGAAACCAACGGTACTAATTTATTCAAATACAAAACCTCAATCTCAATCTATTAAAACTGAACTCACAAACAAATTAAATAAACACCAGATTGAAATTGTGGATGAACGTGAACAACCAGATTTTATTATTTCAATTGGAGGAGACGGAACCTTCTTATCTGCCTTTCATCATTTCGAACAATATATTGAACATTCGAGATTCGTCGGAATCCATACTGGACATCTAGGCTTCTATACGGATTGGCTTAGCAATGAAGTGGATGCGGTTGTGGATGGATTATTAAATGCATCCGATCAATCGGTGTCTTATCCTTTACTCAATGTCGAAATTTATTTAGAAGATGGGCGGTGTAAGAAGATGTTAGCTTTGAATGAATTCTCCATCCGTTCAACGATGGGAACCATGGTGAGTGACGTCTATATTAAAGACCACTTCTTCGAGACTTTCCGAGGAGATGGCATTAATATTTCAACACCAACCGGATCAACAGGCTTGAATAAATCATTAGGGGGAGCAGTCATCCATCCGCGCCTAGATGCGATTCAAATGACTGAGATGGCTTCAATAAATAATCGAGTGTATCGTACCTTAAGTTCTCCAATTATTATTCCTTCAGATGAATGGTTTACTTTGAAACCAGAGAATACGCAATCTGCGATTCTTTCCGTGGATAATCAAAGTTGGTTGAATTATGAAGTATCCAAAGTGACTTGTCAGGTTGCTAAACAACGGATCCATTTCGCAAGCTTCAAACATACCCACTTTTGGGATCGGGTTGAAAATGCGTTTATTGGGAGAAAACAATCACTTTAAAGGAGAATGTTATAAATGCAGCGGATTTTGAAAGTTATAGGTCTAGTCATGACGGTTGGTTTGGTAGTGGCTTGTAGTAGCCAGAGCGATGAGTTTGAACATACCGCACTCGCCGGAGTTGAGCGAATCAACGCACCCGTTACTATTCCAGGAGATACGTCGTTGTTAACAATGAATGAGGACGCAAAAGGCATGATCTATGATTCTCTAGATAAGATAGGGACATTTGCCGAAGGAACGCAATCTCCAGTGGATTATTCACAGATTGAAGCGGTTCAAACAGAAGCAGATTATATTGAGTTTCTGCAAGAGACGAGTGACCAAGCGAAGTTATTATATATTGGCTTTGATGAATGCCCTTGGTGTAAAGCTTTATCACCTAAGATTAACCAAATTGCTAGTGAATTAAACGTTCCAATCTATTACTATAATACTCGATTACACGAACACGATGCGACCTTCCAAGGAGCCATGCAAACATTTGGTGTCGAGACTGTTCCGTATGTCTTTGTGATGGAAGATGGCGAAGCAAAAGAGCGAATCAGTCATGAGTCATCAATGGAACAAATTGAACAATTCTTCACGCTCTATACTGAAGAATACCAATAGAAAATTTTAACAAGTTAGGAAGATAATGTGATTTTAACATGGGAGTATCAAGATACTTTAGAACAAACGATTAAACACTTTTTACACTTTGAAGGGATACCAAGAAATTTTGTAAAAGCGGTGAAGCACAACGGTGGGCAGATCTTACTGAATCAAGAAGAAGTGACCGTGAGAGCAACTTTAAACCAAGGTGATGTATTAACACTCATCGCACCGGATGAACACGGACATGAAACGGTAGCACCGTCAGATATCCCGATTGATGTCGTTTACGAAGACCGTGATTTCTTGATTGTGAACAAACCGAGTGCTTCGGTTTCCATTCCTTCAAAGCAAAATCCAGATAGCTCGATGGCAAATCGTATTAAAGGTTATTATGTAAGAGAAGAATATAAAGACCAAGTGATTCATATCGTCACTCGTTTAGACCGCGATACGACCGGGTTGATGTTGATTGCTAAACACCGTCTTGCCCATGCATACATGGACCGGATGATCCAAAGCAAAGGTTTAACTAAAATCTATTATGGTTTGTCACATAAAGTGGATTGGGATAAACATGGTTATATCGATGCACCGATTGGCCGTAATCCAGAATCAATTATCAGTCGAATAGTGGATCCAGCAGGGCAAGCTGCTTTAACTGAGTATTGGTTAAAAGAACAAGTAGAAGAGGCAAGTTTACTAAGAATGCAGCTTCACACAGGACGTACACATCAAATCAGAGTTCACTTAGCCCACAAGGGTGGGCCTTTAGTTGGCGATGATTTATATGGCGGAGTAAAAGATTCCGTGATATCAAGACAAGCCTTGCATTGTGGTGAGTTACAGTTTGTTCATCCATTTACAGGAGAAGACATCCACATCAAACAAGCCATACCAGAAGATATGCACACGTGGTTAAATATCAGAAAAGAGGAGATAGAAAATGGAAATATTTGAAAGATCTCTTGAAGAGAGTATCGAAACGTTTAAAAAATTATTGAACGAAAACCGAATGACTCGATTTAGAACCGAGTATCTAGCCTTACATAATTATGAGCAAAGTATGATATTTGCGAATTTGGAAAAAGAGGATCGTGAAAAGATTTATCAATATTTATCTCCTTCAGAATTAGCAGATGTCTTCGACATGCTCGAATCGCAAGACGAGACGATTGATATCTACTTTGAAGAGATGTCTCCACCTTATGCTGCGTCAGTTCTAGGCGAGATGTATGCCGATAATGCGGTTGATGTGTTGAATAGCTTAAAAAACCGTGAACGTATTAATCTCTATATGAACCTAATGCCTGCAGAAAGTGCTCGTGAAATCAGCTCGCTGATTAATTATTTAGACGAGACAGCTGGGGCGATTATGACGACTGAATTTATCTCTGTTCAAGAAGGCTTAACTCTAGGTGCCGCTTATCACAGACTGAGAGAGCAAGCGATTAAAGCTGAGACAATTTACTATGTATATGTTGTAGATGAAAATAATCGTCTCGTTGGTGTAATCTCATTAAAGGATTTAATTATTAATGATGAAGATAAGCTGATTCATGACGTGATGAATACGCGTGTGATTTCGGTTCAAGTAAATGATAACCAAGAAGAAGTAGCCAAGATGGTTCAAGATTATGACCTATTAGCGCTTCCTGTTGTTGGTTTTGACCGTGAATTACTCGGTGTCATTACGGTTGATGATGTCTTAGATGTTATACAAGATGAGGCAGATAGTGACTACTCTGGTTTAGCGGCGGTTGACGTTAGCGAGAGTCATGACACGCCACTATCAGCGGCAAGAAGTCGTCTTCCTTGGTTGGTCACTTTACTATTCTTAGGAATGGGAACAGCGACTTTAATTAGTCAGTATGATGCGCTAATTTCTGAAGCAAGTGTCTTATCTGCTTTTGTTACTTTAATTACTGGTACAGCCGGAAATGCTGGGACACAGTCATTGGCCGTAGCTGTAAGGAAATTGACAAATAAATACGATGACGAGAACTTCTTTACTTCATTAATGTTTGAATTAATTACTGGCGCGATTACTGGACTCATTGTCGGAATTACAGTGATGTTAATCGTCTTAGTCTGGCAACAAAATCTTGTTCTAGGTGCAGTGATTGGAATAGCGATGATGGCTGCAATTATTGTAGCAAATCTTGCAGGTTCATTTATACCGAAGATTATGGACAGACTTGGTTTTGACCCTGCAGTTGCGAGTGGACCATTTATCTCAACGCTGAGTGACTTAACATCAGTATTTATCTACTTTAGTATTGCTCAATTATTCTTATCAGCTATTATTTAAAGCAATACATAACGAACGACCCTTTGACTATTTTAAAACAGTCAAAGGGTCGTTTTTTAATTGATTTGTTTTTCCATGTCATGATGAGGGATGTTGGCATCCAAGTAGCCTTCTTCATTTGTGATTGCGTAATTTAATTTCTCATAGAAGGGGATAGCTGGATCTTGAGCAGATAAGCTAAGTACCTCAATGGAAGGGTTAGTTTCTCTTGCCCATCTTTCAATTTCTTCCATCAATTTAAATCCTAAGCGCTGACCTCTTTGTTCTTTTAGAACTGCCACACGTTGGATCTTTGCTTTTGTCTTAGCGTCATTAAGATTGATTCGTGCCGTTGCGACGGGACGATTGTCAATATATCCAATTAGGTGAATTAATTGCTGATCCAAACCATCTAATTCAAGTCCTGGATCAACATTTTGTTCGTAAATAAAGACTTTCTTACGAATATCGAATGCGTCCTTTAATTTTGAAGTGTCTCCATCTAATACCCAAGTAAATTTCATTTAAAACCCTCCACGATTTCATGTATAATTAATCACAGTGACATTATTGACGTTATTTTACTATAATACAGAATATAAATACAATGAGCAAAGGGTGTTTTTTTATGACAGAAATAAAAGAAGTATCAAAAAAACGATTAGAAAATGTAAAAAACTTAACAACGATTCCATCTCCAACGGGTTATACAGCAGATATTATTCACTATATTTGTGGTTTGTTTGATGAGATGGGAGTCACTTATGAAGTGACGCCCAAGGGCGGGTTACTTGTAAGTATCGATGGTAAGAATAAAGAAAGTCACCGCTTTGTGACAGCTCATGTGGATACATTAGGTGGAATGGTTCGTGCGATTAAACCGAATGGTCGCTTAAAACTTGATTTGATTGGTGGCTTTACTTTTAACGCGATTGAAGGAGAGTACTGTACCGTTCATTCAAGTTTAGAAGATAAAGAGTATAACGGAACAATCCTTATGCACCAAACGAGTGTTCACGTCTATAAAGACGCGCGTACAGCCGAACGTAATCAAGATAATATGGAAATTCGCTTAGATTATAAAGTGAAGAACCAAGAAGATGTTGAAGAACTTGGTATTCAAGTGGGCGATTTTATCTCTTTTGACCCAAGAGCTATGATTACAGCCGAAGGCTTTATTAAATCACGTCATTTAGATGACAAAGTCAGTGTTGCGTTATTAATTGAATTGGTTGAGAATATTCACCGTAATCAGATTGATTTAGCACATACAACGCATTTCTATATCTCAACCAATGAAGAGATTGGTTATGGAGGTAATTCTAATATTGCTTCTGAAGTGAAAGAATATCTTGCGGTAGATATGGGAGCCATGGGCGATGACCAACGGACGGATGAATATAGTGTGTCGATTTGTGCGAAAGATGGATCTGGTCCATATCACTTAGGCTTACGTAATCAATTCGTTCAATTATGTAAAGCAAATGATATTGAATATCAATTAGATATTTACCCATTCTATTCAAGTGATGCATCAGCAGCCATGAGAGCTGGGGCAGATGTTCGTCACGGTTTAATCGGAGCAGGCATTGATTCTAGTCATGCTTACGAGCGCACTCACTTCGAATCTGTAGACGCTACATATGAATTAATTGCAAGTTATTTAGAATCAGAAATGATTGATTAAATTAATATGTAAAAAGAACGTGTAAAATGCCTTGAAATTTGCTACTATAAGAAGTACATAACATAGTGAGAGTTAGAGTGTAGAGGAGTGATATGAGTGGTAGATATATCGAAAAGTTTATTTGGCTATAATACAAGTCAAGTAGATTCGATGATGAGTCAACAGACAAGTAAAATTGACGAATTGGAAAAGAAGATTGAAAGCTTAGAAAGTCAACTAGCGACCTATATCGAATTAGAGTCAGCCCTAAAAGAAGGAATCGTTGACGCAAGACAAAAAGGTTCACAAATAATCGAAGATTCAGCTGGACAAGCTGAACAAATCATTAGTAAAGCGAATGAGCAAGCAACTCAATTAAAAGAGGAAACAATTAATCGTGGGAATGATTTATTGAATGGTGGGAATGCTTTAAGAGATCGCTTAACATTCATGAAAGACGAAATGCGTGAAATGGTTGATCAAGTATCAGAGTTTATTGATGGCACAGATTTTGAATCACTATTCCCTAAAAGTGAAGTGGATCAATTTACGATGCAGATTAACGAATTTTCAGATGGCAAAGTTGAAAAACGCAAAGAAAGCGACGAAGAGTCAGTCTCTGAGAGTACTTTAACAGATGAAGAAAAACGTGAATTAGAGAAATTAATTCATGAAGTGATTGCCAATGATGCAGCTTCAAAAGAAACTCAAGGACCTGAACGTAATATCGAGAAAAAATTAATCGAGTTGAGAACACTAAACGGATAATTTTTATGTTATGAACAATGCAATGATGAACTCAATCACATTGCATTGTTCCATTTTTTTGAAACGGACAATAACGAAAGGAAGTAACTATTTGGTAAATAATTTAGAGCAAGAAGTCAAAAGAAGACGGACATTTGCGATTATCTCCCATCCGGATGCGGGTAAGACAACCATTACCGAAGCAATGCTGTTATACAGTGGAGCCATACGTGAAGCAGGGACAGTTAAGGCAAAGGGTAAAAAATCAAACAAATTCGCAAAATCTGACTGGATGGAGATCGAGAAACAAAGAGGGATCTCTGTAACCAGTTCGGTGATGCAAGTAGATTATGACGGACATCAAGTTAATATTGTCGATACACCGGGACATGAGGATTTCTCAGAGGATACGTATCGTACATTAATGGCCGTGGATGCGGCAGTTATGGTTGTTGACTCTGGTAAAGGGATTGAGCCACAGACGAAACGATTATTCGAAGTTGTAAGTCACCGTGGAATCCCCATCTTTACCTTTATTAACAAATTAGACCGTGACGGACGTGAGCCTTTAGAGTTAGTGGCTGAATTGGAAGAAGTCTTAGGTATTGACGCGTACCCAATGAATTGGCCGATGGGTATGGGACGAAATTTAATCGGTCTTTATGATTTATATAATGAGCGTGTTGAATTAAGAGGGAATGATGAAGAAGAGGAAGATATCTTTATTCCTTTAGATGAAGACGGTGAAGCTCAAGGTGAGCATACGTTTAAAGAGTCATCGATATATTCTCAAGCTTTAGAAGACGCACAATTATTGCATGAAGCAGGAAATGAATTTGATTTAGACAAGATCGCTAACGGTAAGTTAACGCCAGTCTTCTTTGGATCAGCTTTAACTGGTTTTGGTGTTCAAACATTCTTAGATGCATTCGTTGAGTTAGCACCAGCACCAGAATCTATTGAACTTGAAAGTGGCGATGAAGTAGATCCAGTTGAGGATGACTTTACTGGCTTTGTCTTTAAGATTCAAGCGAACATGAACCCGGCTCACCGAGATCGTATCGCCTTTATTCGTATTGCTTCAGGGCAGTTTGAACCGGGCATGAACGTGACCTTAAACCGTACACAAAAGAAAATTCGTATGGCTCATACGACACAATTCATGGCAGACACTCGTGAAGAAGTAAGTACAGCCGTTGCCGGAGATATTATCGGTCTGTATGATACAGGGAATCTGCAAATTGGAGATACGTTGTATTCAGGTAAGAAGGCTGTTGCTTTCCCGCCATTACCACAATTTACGCCTGAGATGTTCATGAAAGTCAGCCCTAGAAATGTTATGAAACAAAAATCATTCCATAAAGGGATTGAACAATTAGTTCAAGAAGGTGCGATTCAGTTATACAAAACATATCATACGGAAGAATATATTATCGGAGCCGTAGGACAACTTCAATTCGAAGTCTTCCAATACCGCTTACTGAATGAATATAATGCCGAAGTTGATATGACTCCAATGGGGAATAAAATTGCACGTTGGATTAAAGAGGATGACTTGGATCCAAGTATGTCATCGAGTCGTAATTTACTTGTTCGTGACCGCTTTGGAGCTCCAGTATTCTTATTTGAGAATCAATTTGCTGAACGCTGGTTCCAAGATAAATATCCAGATATTGAGTTAGAACAACTGTTATAATCACGGATATTATTGAAGGATATATTTAAATAGAGGATGCTTTAAACATTAAAGATATTAAATCAAGAGTTTTATATTGTTGAAACGCTAAAAAAATGGTATTCTTATATAAGTAAGGGTTTTATTTATTTGAAACTCGTATTAAAATTTCATTTATAAAGGAGATTTTTCGAATGGAAAAGAAAGAATTTAACGTAATTGCTGAGACTGGGATTCACGCACGTCCCGCGACATTATTGGTGCAAACTGCAAGTAAATTTGCTTCAGACATTAACTTAGAGTATAAAGGTAAATCAGTTAACCTTAAGTCTATCATGGGGGTTATGTCTTTAGGTGTTGGGCAAGGTGCTGATGTTGTAATCACTGCTGAAGGTGACGACGAAAAAGAAGCCATTGAAGCTGTTGCAGAGACAATGAAAAACGAAGGATTATCTGCATAATGACAAAAATCGAAGTTACTGGGATTGCTGCTAGTGATGGTATTTCAATTGCACCAGTGTATCTATTAACAGAACCAGATTTAACTTTTGATCGCACTACAGTGGAAGATGCTGAAGCAGAAGCAGTTCGCTTTGATAAAGCGGTTGAACAAGCGACAGCTGAAATCACACAAATTCGCTCAATTGCTGAAAAATCATTAGGTGAAGAAGAAGCACAAGTCTTCGATGCTCACTTAATGTTCTTATCTGACCCAGAATTTACTGGGCAAGTAAGAGAAAAAGTTTCGAGCGAAGGAATCAACGCTGAAGCTGCATTAGGCGACGTGAGTGATATGTTCATTCAAATGTTTAGTGCCATGGAAGATAACGCTTATATGCAAGAACGTGCTGCAGACGTTAAAGACGTTTCAAAACGTATTCTTGCTGCATTATTAGGCGTTAAATTACCTAGCCCAGCGACAATTAGCGAAGAAGTTGTTATTATTGCTCATGATTTAACACCAAGTGATACTGCTCAATTAAACAAGCAGTTTGTGAAAGCGTTCGTTACAAATATTGGTGGACGTACTTCTCACTCGGCAATCATGGCGCGTTCTTTAGAGATTCCAGCAATTGTTGGTACAAACTCAATTGTATCTCAAGTTAAAGATGGCGATTTAGTTATCGTTGACGCAATGGAAGGTCACATTATTGTTGATCCGACAGAAGAACAAGTGAAAGAATACGAAGAAAAAGCACAAGCTTTTGAAGAACAAAAAGCAGAATGGGCTAAACTTGTGGATTCGCCATCAGAAACTAAAGATGGCCACGCAGTTGAACTCGCTGCCAACATTGGTACTCCTAAAGACGTGACGGCTGTTCTTGAGAATGGTGCCGAAGCGATTGGTTTATACCGTACTGAGTTCTTATATATGGATTCTTCTGACTTCCCAACTGAAGACGAACAATACGACGCATACCGTGAAGTGCTAGAAGCAATGGATGGTAAAGCAGTTGTTGTTCGTACGATGGATATTGGTGGAGACAAAGAGTTACCATACTTAGAATTGCCAGAAGAGATGAACCCATTCTTAGGATACCGAGCAATTCGTATCTCGTTAGACAAGAAAGATATGTTCAAAACTCAATTACGTGCTTTATTACGTGCATCTGTACATGGTAAGTTACGTATTATGTTCCCGATGATTGCCACTTTACAAGAATTCCGTGAAGCAAAATCATTCTTACTAGAAGTTAAAGAAGAATTATTATCTGAAGGTGTAGAAGTTTCAGAAGATATTCAAATTGGTATTATGGTTGAAATTCCTGCAGCAGCAATGTTAGCGGATCAATTCGCCAAAGAAGTTGACTTCTTCAGTATCGGAACAAACGACTTAATTCAATATTCAATGGCAGCAGACCGTATGAATGAACGTGTCTCTTACTTATACCAACCATATAACCCATCAATTCTACGTTTAATTAAGAACGTGATTGATGCTTCACACGCTGAAGGTAAATGGACAGGTATGTGTGGTGAGATGGCAGGAGATCAAACGGCTGTACCATTATTACTTGGTTTAGGCTTAGATGAGTTCTCTATGAGTGCTTCAAGTGTATTAAAAACACGTAGTTTAGTGAGACGTTTAAACTTAACTGATATGCAAGCATTGGCTGAAAAAGCAATTAATGAATGTACATCATCTGAAGAAGTAGTCGCATTAGTTGAAGAAGCAATAAAATAAATTTAATATAGCATCCTAGGTTATTTACTTAGCCTAGGATTTTATTATTCACTATACGTCAACCATATATTATATATGGTTGACCAAAGGAGTAAAAGATGACATTAAAAAATAAATTATTAAAGAAATTATCTGAAGGAAACAGTACAGTCCATTCAGGTCAAGAATTAGCCACTGAATTTGCAGTGACACGAAGTGCTGTTTGGAAAGCAATTGAAGAATTACGGGAACAAGGTTATGTGATCCAAAGTATCCCAAGAAAAGGTTATCAATACATTCAAAGTACGAAAAGTATTGATCCAGAACAAATAAGTTTATTACTAGGCGAACATGGAGCAGACTTAAAAATCACACTTTATGATGAAGTCACTTCAACGAATGATGTCGCAAAAGTACATGCAGCTAACCATCCGAACGAAGGTAAGTATGTGATCTCAAGAAAGCAAACGAAAGGAAGAGGTCGATACGGTAAGAGCTTTCATTCTACTATAAAAGAAGGACTCTACTCATCTTTACTCGTTCCTGTTAACCAAACACGACCAGAACATATTCCATTATTCACGATTGCAACGGCTACAGCGATGTCAGAAGCGATTGAGGAAGTCACTGGGAAAGTCATTGATATTAAATGGGTTAATGATTTATTTTATGAAGGAAAAAAAGTCAGCGGGATTCTATGTGAAGCAATCAGTGATATCGAAAGTGGCCAGATTACATCGGTAGTTATAGGTTTAGGGCTGAATCTAGCAGGTGACTTCGATGAAGCTGATGAGATGACACAAGGTGTTGCAGGAACCTTGTATGGGAGTGAGTTACCTAAAGAACTAAACTTAAATGTATTACTCTCAACTTACGTCTATCGCCTCCTCACTTATATTAAAGAGATTGATAAGAAAGAATATTTACCTTACTATTCGACTCATCTATTAGGGATTAACAAACCTGTGACGTATTCCGTTAAAGCTGAGGAAAGACATGGTATCATACGCGGAATAAACGAAGAAGGTCACTTAATTGTGGAGTTGCCTTCAGGTGAGATGGAAGAATTATTCGGACAAGAAATTCATTTATCAAGTAGTCAGTTTGCTAAGGGAGGAAACTAAATGAAAACAAGACAATTGACACAAATGGCTTTAATGCTAGCTTTACTAATTATATGTTCACAACTAACCATTCCTTTTGGTCCGGTCCCATTAACATTACAAACATTTGCAATATTAATGATAGGTTTAGTATTACCAGCGAAATACGCGGGATTAACGACGTTAATTTATTTAGTTATTGGACTATTCGGACTGCCTGTATTTAGTGGTGGAACTGGAGGGTTTGGATCATTCATATCGCCATCCTTTGGGTTTGTGATTGGTTTTATTCCAGCGAGTTTTATTATTAGTTATCTCAAACAACGATTGAAACCTGAAACAAATTCGAAACTTATTGGTATCACATTAATTGGAACGGTTATTTTATATATAATTGGTTTAAGTTACATGTATATTATCTTTCGAAACGTATTAGATATTGAAACTGGCTTTATGCATGTTTTACAACTAGGGTTGATACCTTTTATACCAGGAGATATATTTAAAGCGCTCTTAGCAATCTTTATCTATAAAAGACTTCAACGCATCTTATAAATGTAAATCTACACATTGAAAATACCTTGTGATACAATAAGTCTACACTTTAAAAAGTACTATAATTTGTATGAGAAATTATAGTCGAGAGGGGTATTTGATGCGAATTGGCATGTTTACTGACACATATTTTCCACAAGTAAGTGGAGTGTCGACTTCAATCAAGATACTTTGTGATCAGTTAAGAAAAGTTGGCCATGAAGTCATAATATTTACAACAACAGATCCAGAAGCACGACCAGAAAATGGCGTAGTTAGATTACCAAGTATACCTTTTGCGAGTTTTGAAGATCGCCGAATAGCTTTTGGTGGTTTAGATCGATGCGTAAAGATATCAAGAGAATATGACTTAGATATAATCCATACACATACAGAATTTAGCTTAGGTTTAGCAGGTAAATATGTTGCAAGTCGATTAAAAATTCCAACGATTCATACTTATCATACGATGTATGAAAATTACACTCACTACATTTGGGATGGGCGTTTAATTAAACGACAGCACGTACGTTGGTTTTCAAAAGTATTCTGTGGACAAGCAGACGGAGTGATTACACCAAGTGAATTAACTTACGCAACGTTAAAAGACTATGGTGTTGAATCGCCGATGCGCATTATTCCCACAGGCGTTCTTTTACCAGAATTCAACGAAAATTATCGTGCGATGACCCGTAAGAAATTGAATATACCACATGATGCACCGGTATTACTATCATTATCGCGCTTATCGAAAGAGAAGTCTTTAGACGAGGTTATTATGGCATTCCCGGCGGTTCAAGAAGCGTATCCAGCGGCTCATTTAGTCATAGTTGGAGACGGACCTTACCGAGAGACTCTAGAAACCATTGCTAAAGGATATGAATTGGAGAATGTTCACTTCATAGGTGAAATTTCACATAATGAAGTCAATCAATATTACCAAATGGCTGATTTATACATAAATGCGAGTGAATCGGAGTCCCAAGGTTTAACATACTTAGAGTCAATCGCGAATCGATTGCCAATTGTGGCGAAAGAAAATGATTACTTAAACTTAATTATTCAAACAGGAGAATTCGGACAACTCTATGCACCGAATGGGTCATTATCAGAAGCCATCGTTAAATATTTAAACAAGAAGTACGCGGGTGAAATTGAGAATATTAATCCTGAATCATTAGAAAGTATCTCTGCTGAACGCTTTGCAGAGAATGTTTATGCGTTCTATGATAATATCATTCAAAACACAGATCAGTCACGATCAAATTTCTTTGATAGAATGTTAAGTGAGATTAAAGAACCGTGGAGTAATATGTAACTTATGCAGTAGATGTAGAAAAATAAGAATGAATCAAAAATAGTTTATGTAACTTCTTGCAATTTCAATGCATTTTGTTAACATATACTATATTGAAAAACTAACCTAGTTTAGTTTTGCTGCTCACATATTGAGCAATTCTGTTAACGAAAGGAATCAACTATGAAAACTTCAGTTTTGACAGGTATTATCCAACGCTTAGAAGCAATGGTAAATGCTAATAATAGTGAACCAGAGGTTCGCCGTTTTGAATTAGATGGTGTTGAAAAATGCCAAGTAACTTATCATGCAGATGATAAAGCATTCGAATTATCAGATAGTCAACGAGGAACAACTTACCGTTTCGACGATATCGATTTAGTAGCAATTGAAATTTACGAATTATTAGGTTAATTAAACTCAGCAAATAATCCCAATAAATTATTCAATGTTATAGATTTATAACATGAAGTAATAATTTATTAGGATTATTTTTTTGTTAGATAGAGGTTTTATTTGTCAATGTGATCAAATAGTGTTCAGTACTCTGATTTAATATGTTATTATAGTATGTTGGAATAATATGTTATAATATCAAAGACAATATAAGAATTTAAAAGGGGACTATATGAAAAAATTATTGACTCCAACCTGGACCATCAATTCAATTTACGCAATTAAGCCAGATGATTTATTGAGACATGATATTAAAGCAATCATATGCGACTTAGATAATACGCTTATTGCGTGGAATCAGTGGGAGCATACTGAAGAGATGGCTGAATGGTTAACAAGATTTAAAGACGCAGGGATTGGTATTTATCTCTTATCAAACAACAACTATGATCGAGTACTTAAAGTAGCAGAACCATTAGAGTTAAGGTTTACTTCTAGTGCTTTAAAACCACGCAGAAAGCATTTTGTACTTGCTATCGAGGATTTACAAGTACCTAAGGAGAATGTCGCTGTTATTGGAGATCAAGTTATGACAGATGTGATTGGTGCGAATCGTAATCATCTTAAGAGTATCTTAGTCAAACCGATTGCACCAAATGACAATATATATACAATAATTAATCGTATGTTAGAAAAGCTAGCATTTAAAATCGTCGGCATAGACCGAACAGGTGATTGGGGGAATACGCTTGAGTGAGCAAGAAACATTTCAATGTATCGGTTGCGGGGCAACCATTCAAACAGAGAATCCAGATGAGATAGGTTACTTACCACAATCTGCGTTAAATAAAGGAATTGAAAAAGGTGAATTTTACTGCCAACGTTGTTTTAAACTAAGACATTACAATCAATTACAAGATTTAGATATTGATGATGATGTATTCTTAAATAAATTGGGTGAAATTGCTAATGATGATGCCTTTGTTGTATTAGTCGTAGATATCTTTGATGTTGAAGGAAGTTTAATCTCTGGTTTACATCGATTTATCGGGAACCAACCATTTATCATTGCAGCAAACAAATTTGATTTACTTCCTAAAGTAACGCGTAAATCAAAAGTAAAAGATTGGATAAGACAAACAGTAAACCGTCATGGTTTGTATCCTGAAGATATCGTATTAACTTACGGGACAAAGCGCGCGGGGATTTATTCTTTAGCTGAGAAGATTGAAGAAGTGATTAGCGATCGCAATGTTTATATCGTAGGGGTGACGAACGTTGGAAAATCAACATTGATTAATCAATTGATTGGTTACTACGGTGGAGATAAAGAAGTGATTACAACGTCAAACCATCCTGGTACAACGTTGGATTTAATTCAAATTCCATTAACGGATGCACATGCTATCATTGATACACCAGGTATCATCCGTCGTACTCAATTAGCACATCATTTAAGTCGTTCTGACAACCAAAAAGTGTTACCAAATAAACCTATCAAACCAAAAACCTTCCAATTAAACGAAGGACAAACAATCTTTTTAGCCGGTGTGGGGCGAGTGGATCTCGTTCAATCAGAAGTTGAAAAGACAGCGATGACTTTTTACGTTTCAACTGATCTGTACTTACATCGGACTAAAACTGAGAATGCAGATGAGTTGTATCAGAAACATGTTGGTGAGATGTTAACACCACCAAGCAAGGATTATGTAGATGAGTATCCAGAGCTGGAAGAACAAACATTCACACTCGACCCAACCCAAGACATTAGTATCACAGGTTTAGGTTGGTTAACAGTAAATGCAAAAGCAGAAATAAAAGTTTGGCTACCTAAAGAAATTAGCGTATCTAAACGTACAGCAATTATTTAAACGAAGGGAATTAATATGATTACATTAAACAAAGCACAAACAAAATTTTTGCGTAAATACTCGCATAATTTAAAACCTCTTTTCCAGATGGGGAAATTAGGATTAACAGATGTATTTATCGAGCAAGTGGACAACGCAATTGAAAAGCGTGAATTAATTAAATTTGTCATCTTACAAAACAGTGATGAAGATTTAGATGACGTTGCTAACAAAATTGCGGATGAAATCGGTGGTGTTATTATTCAAACAATCGGAAGTACAGCGATATTATACCGTCCATCATCAAAAGAAAAACATCAGGAAATCAGTCAACAAGTAAATCGATTAAGCTAAGGGGACGTGTAGAATGGGTATTTCAAATGGCACATTAAATGCGCAAGAGTTTATGTCAATTGAAGAAGCACTCGAACCGATTATTCTGAGCCAATTTACTCCGGATTCATCGGGAGATGAGCGTAAACGGATTGGTATTTTAGGTGGAACATTTAATCCACCTCATCTCGGTCATTTATTAATGGCAGAACAAGTTGGGAACCAATTGGAATTAGATGAAGTTTGGTTTATGCCTACAGCGAAACCGCCTCATGCACCTGGAAAGACAACAATTGCTTCACAACATCGTGTTCAAATGATTCAATTAGCAATTGAAAACAATCCACTATTCAAAGTTCAACCTTATGAAATTCATCGTGGTGGCGTGAATTATACTGTCGATACAATGAGACATTTCGTTGAGACTTATCCAGAATCTGATTTTTATTTCATTATCGGTTCGGATAGCGCGAACGATTTGTCAACTTGGAAGCAAATTGATGAATTAGTTCAATTAGTTCAATTAGTTGGAGTCAGACGTCCGGGTGAATTCCCTTACCAAGGTCAATATCCTATTCTTTGGGTCGATTCACCTTTGATTGAATTGAGTTCAACCGAGATACGACTCAGAGTATACTTAGAACAATCAATCCGCTATCAGGTTCCAAGTAAAGTGTCAGCTTATATCCAAGAACACAGACTTTATGAGATGGATTAAAGAAAGAAGGCAAGAGTTTGGTATCAGAAATCCTATACACTAAAGATTATATAAATGTGACACGAGAAGAACTACTTAATAATCTTAAAGAAGAACTCAAACCAAAAAGATTTAAGCATGTTCTTCGTGTTGAAGAAACAGCCTTAGAATTAGCAGGACAATATGATTACAAAGATATAGAAAAAGTGAGTATCTCTGCTTTAATGCATGATCATTGTAAAGATTATTCAGACGAAAAGATGTATCAACTTGCGACAATGTATGCACCGTATGAGCCCTTAAGAGTTGCGAACGAAGCAGTATGGCACGGCCTAGCTGCGGCAGAATTAGCGCGTGCGAAATATAGTGTGTTAGACGATGAAATCATTCATGCCATTGCACAACACACGATAGGTGCTAAGGAAATGAGCTTACTGAGCAAATTACTCTTTGTGGCAGATTATATTGAACCTGGTCGCAACTTTGATGGGGTGGCTGAAGCTAGAAAATTAGCCGAAACAGATTTGGATGCAGTTGTCTTTTACAAGATGAGAGAAACAATCAAACATCTTGTTGAAACGAATAAGAAAGTATATGTTGAAAGTGTGGTTATTTATAACCACTGGGCAAAAAAACAGGAGGGTTAATTATTATAAACACAAAAGAAAAATTAGAAGTAATTGTACGCGCCGCAGATGATCGTTTAGCACATGACATCATGGTCTTAGACGTCGCACAATTGACACCATTAGCAGAGTACTTTGTCGTGATGGATGCTAAAAATGACCGTCAATTATCAGCAATCGTTAATGAAATTACTAGCGTGATTGATGAGAATAATTTCGAATTGAAAAACGTTGAAGGTAAAAACGGTGGTAAATGGGTATTAATTGATATGAATGATATTATTATTCATGTATTCAACTATTCTGAACGTGCAAATTACAACTTAGAAAAAATCTGGCAAGATGCACCATTAGTTGACGTTAGCGACTGGATCTCAGAATAATGAGTTTCAGCCAAATAGCAGATGTATATGATCGATTCAATGATCTATCTGTGTATGAATATTGGGTTGACTATACTTTAAATAGTTTAGATCGTAAGCCTAAAAAAATGTTAGACATCGCCTGTGGAACAGGTTGGTTTACGCAACTGATGATCCCTTTCGTTGATTCAGTCACTGGGATTGATATTGATGAGGATATGTTAGAGGTTGCACGTCAAGAAGTAGTTAATTTACCGAATGTTGAATTCAAGTATGGTGATATGACGCGTTTGTCAGCGGATTTAAGGGGCTTTGACTTGGTTACTTGTTACTTGGATTCGCTATGCTTTCTAAACGACTACGAGGCCATTAAAGAGGCGTTTAAAGGGATGTATCGCACTTTGTCTGAGCAAGGAACGTTATTGTTTGATGTTTGGACACCGTATCAAATGACGGATGTCTTTTCTGACTTTGAATACTTTGATCAAGACGAGTCAGCAACTTTAATTTGGGAAAGCGCCAGTGATGCTGAATCACTTAGCGTTGAGCATTACTTGACTGTCTATAGACAAGTTGAGGGGGCGCAGTTTGAACGTGTCGATGTTGAACTTCAAGAGCAAACTTTCCCATTAGAGAAGTATATGGATGCTTTAATTGAAGCAGGCTTTCAACCGGATAAGATTGAAGTGTTTGTTGATTACGGAAGTAAATATTATGACAAGAGAACAGATGAAGAGGCAGACCGTTGGTTCTTTAGATGTAGTAAGTAAGAGTTGGGGAGTGTTATAAGATGAAGCTTGTTTCAGTCATTGCCGAATATAATCCTTTCCATCTTGGCCACCAATATCAATTAGAACAAATGAAGCAAAGAACTTCGGCAGATGCGCTCGTTGTATTGATGAGTGGAAATGTTGTTCAACGCGGAGAATTTGCTGTAATTGATAAATGGCAAAGAGCTGAGATTGCATTGGAATACGGTGCTGACCTCGTCTTAGAGTTACCACTCTTAGCAAGTTTACAAGCAGCGGATTACTTCGCGTATTGGGCGGTTAAGACACTAGAATTATTAGGTTCAGATCAGCTTGTTTTTGGAACAGAATCTGCTACCTACGAAGCCTTGAATTCTTATGTTGATTGGTTAGTTGAGAACGAAGAAGCAATCGATAGAAGTGTTAAAACTTATCTCAACGACGGCTATTCTTATGCAGCGAGTTATCAATCTGCTTTAGAAGCTATAGATAACTCTTCTGAAAAGGCGAAACTTTTAACAGACTCACCGAATCATTTATTAGGGATTCAATACATTAAGGCATTGAAGCAATTAAATTCTAAGATGGATGTTATAGCTATTTCTAGAATTAAACACAATGAAAATATGCAAGAAGTCTTAAGTGGCAGCCAAATAAGAGAATTGAATCGTCAACAATTAGTCACCGAGGATACTGTACCTAAGCGGATGTTTCAAAAACTAGTGAGTCATCCAAACGTGCAACTTGCTGATTATTATGATTTACTAAAGTACCAAGTACAAAGTCAAAGTGCTGAACGCTTAACTCAATATCAAGGCATTGATTATGGTGTTGAACATTATATTTATCAGCAAATTTTGGAAACTAGTAATTTTGAATCTTTAATTGATGCACTCACATCTAAAAGATGGACGAAAGCATCCATCCAAAGAAAGCTAATGATGATTTTGTTGAATATAACAAATAAGGAATGGCAGGAAAGCATTGATTTAAATAATGAAGAGCTGACTATTCGAGTGTTAGGTTACACAGATGTAGGAAGAAAAGTACTTAAGATGAAGCGAAACCAAACTGGATTAAAATTATTTAGTAATTTGACTCAAGACAACGCACAAAATTATCAATTAAATTTACGTGCGGATACAGTCTTTTCACTCAATCCAAAACATAGAATAATGCAACAAAACACTGGAAGATTCCCAATTCACTATTAATTGAAAAGGAATCGTGTTAATATTAAAATAATCTTGACAAGAATTGTAAACTTCAATATAATAAATCTTGTCGTTTTAGAGGTGATAATAGATGAAATGGACAATCCGCCAATTAAAAGATCATCCTGATGATATGATTAATTTTGAAGAATCTTTAGATATAAAAGAACAGCTCATGGAGCGAAACCCTTCAATCTTAGATGTGGAATCAGTGATTGTAAACGGATATTTCGTACCTTCTAATGAAGATATCATTCTTCATGGTCAAATCGATACTCGACTGACGGTGCCGTCATCGAGATCATTAGAACCAGTATCATTACACTTAAACATTCCAATTAGCGAACGTTATGTGTATGAGGAATATGATGGAAACGTCGGGGAATATGAAGAGACTACGATTGTACTTCAGTATGATTATATTGATTTAGATGCAGCAGTGACTGATAACATCGCGATTAATATACCTACAAGAGTATTGAAACCAGGAGAAGAAGACGGAGATTTACCGTCGGGTAATGATTGGACAGTCGTCACCGAAGAAGAATACGAGCAAAACTTAGCGGAAGAGAAAGCCGAAACGGTTGATCCTCGCTTTGCAGCCTTAAAAACGCTATTAGATAACGAAGATGAGGAAGAATAACCTCAAACATCAACTAGGAGGTGTAGAGAATGGCAGTACCTAAACGTAAAACATCAAAAGCAAAGAAAAGAGCACGTCGTACACACTACAAGTTACAAGTACCAGGAATGAATACTTGTGCTAACTGTGGAGAATTAAAATTAAGCCACCGTGTATGTTCATCATGTGGACACTACGATGGAAAAGAAGTTGTATCTAATACAGCTGAATAATTTTGTTGAGCTAATCTTTTTGATTAGCTCTATTTTTTTTGCTTTAAATTCAGAATAGTATAAAAACACTGTATTTATGAAACTTTGTAAAGTTTACGTAACATTTACATAGAATTTACATTGTATTTACAATGGCTTGTTAAACTATATTTATAAGCACTGTGGATAGCTTATAAAAATATGAGGAGGATTTCAAAGAATGAAAAATTTAAGTCTTAAGAAATTGATCACTGGATCATTACTTGCTGCTCAATTACTCTCACCAGTAGCGACATTAGCACAAGATATTGAACGAAGTGAAGAAAAGCCAACTGTAGCGGAGGTAGCACCTAATAATACGCCAAACCGTCTTATTACTACGTTTAATGGTGATCCTAGTACGCAAATGGGATTCAACTGGTACACAACTGAATTAGCTGAAGATGCTAAAGTTTGGGTTTCTACTAATGAAGATTTAAGTGACGCCTTAGAATTTGAAGCGACTGCAGAAGAAGTAGTAAACACTTATGGTGAACGTGATGAGAATGGTTACTTTATCTTTGCTGACATCGAATATGATGAAGAAGGCGAAGTAGTCACTGACGATAACGGCGAACCACAAGTTAACGGATACTATACTGACGAGAATGTTTCAGGTCCAGAATGGACTTCAGGTTCAGCTGTTGGATCGATGGATTTAGTAGAAGTGACTGAATATTCATATAAAGCAAATGCAGAAGGCTTAGAGCCAAACACAACTTACTACTATCAAGTAGGTAGTGAAGCAGGAGAAACAAGTGAAGTAGGTACTTTCACAACTGCTGGTGAAGCAGGAGAAGAATTTACATTCGTACAATATACAGATACTCAAAACGCATACTGGAATGAGCATGTATATAACGAAGCAGCATTTGGTGCTGACACTGTTGCTACAGCATTAGAAGAAACTGAAGCAGATTTCGTATTACATACAGGTGACGTGGTTGAAGTTGCTGAAGTTGAAGATGAGTGGGTTGACATCTTAGAGCAATCTAAAGAGTCTATCTTACAAGTACCATTCGCTGTTGCAGCAGGTAACCACGATGAGTATGCCTTATCATATGGAGATCCTCAATTAACAACTAAATTTAATGAGCATATTAACGTTCCAGCTGAAAACGATGCTGTCGATGGTGGATCATACTACTCATTCGATTATAACGGTGTTCACTTTGTTGTAGCAAACACTAACGACAACAAAGAATCTGAAGATAATCCAGAAGGAAAAGCTTTAGGACAAGAACAAATTGATTGGATCAGAAATGACGTTGAAGAAGCACGTGCTAATGGTGCTGAGTGGGTTGTATTATCTTACCACAAACCATTATTCTCTAAATCATATCACTCATTACAAGATACAGATGTTCAATTAGTTCGTGAAGAATTCATGGAATTAATTGACGAGTTAGATGTTGATTTAGCTTTACAAGGTCATGACCACGTAATTTCACGTACTAAACCATTAAA
This sequence comes from Ruoffia sp. FAM 26254, assembly GCF_045528545.1. Taxonomy (NCBI): domain Bacteria; kingdom Bacillati; phylum Bacillota; class Bacilli; order Lactobacillales; family Aerococcaceae; genus Ruoffia; species Ruoffia sp. FAM 26254. Next base: position 77,839 of record NZ_JBGQQY010000002.1, on the reverse strand, counting down.
CTATGTTCCAACTGATGAGAACTTCTCTAACGGTGTTGTGGATGAAGCTGAAACGACTACAGAAGGTGATGTAGAGTATTACGTAAATCCTCAAGGAACAATCTTCGTATTACCAAACACTGATGGTACTAAAGAGTATGACGATATTTATTCTAAAGGTGTAGAACACGTACACACTGTTCGACCTAACTTAGATTGGATGACTCAAGAAGACGTTGATTACTATAACAACTTATTCGCATTCGGTGGACAACCACAAGAATCAGAAGCATTCGATACAAGTCATTCAAACAACCGTGATTCAGCAGTTCAAAACTTCGCTGCATATACTGTAAGTGGAGATGAATTAAGAGTAGATATCTACCAAATCGAAGGTAACTTACACGAAGGTGAAGAACGTACAGTATCAATCGTTCACTCATTCGGAATTACTAAAGGTGGAGAAACTACAGAAGAAGGTACTGAAGAAGCAGCTTCAGAAGAAACATCTGAAGAGAGCTCAGAAGAAAGTTCAGAAGAGTCATCTGAAGAAAGCTCAGAAGAATCTTCAACTGAAGAAGAAACATCTGAAGAAAGTTCAGAAGAATCTGAAGAGTCTGCAGAATAATCAAGATTGATAAAGAACTAATCAGAAGCTGAGTGTAAAAACTCGGCTTCTTTATTTTTGTATATTAGTACGTCGATATAAGGGGTAAATAATGCAAAAAATCTTACCGAGTAATATTCTTGACCTTTATTGACCTATGAGTTATACTTGGTTAGAAAGTTGTTTAACAGCTTTAAATTCGCGAAGGAGGAATACTATGAATTTAGTACCTACAGTAATAGAACAAACATCACGTGGAGAACGTGCTTATGATATTTATTCACGTTTACTAAAAGACAGAATTATTATGTTAAGTGGTCAAATCGATGATAACGTAGCAAACTCAGTGATTGCTCAACTTTTATTCTTGGACGCACAAGATCCAGAAAAAGATATCTTCCTATATATTAACTCACCAGGTGGGAGTGTAACAGCTGGGATGGCTATGTACGATACAATGAACTTTATTAATGCAGATGTACAAACAATTGTTATCGGTATGGCAGCATCAATGGCTTCAGTTTTATTAGCAGCCGGAGAGAAAGGTAAACGCTGGGCTTTACCAAATGCTGAGGTAATGATTCACCAACCATTAGGTGGCGCACAAGGACAAGCAACAGAGATTGAAATTGCTGCTCGTCATATACTTAAAACTCGTGAGCGTTTAAATAAAATCTTAAGTGACAAAACAGGTCAACCAATTGAAGTCATTGAGCAAGATACTGATCGTGATAATTTCAAAACAGCTGAAGAAGCACTTGAATACGGCTTAATTGATGGAATCATGGAAAGTAGCAAAGCTTTAAATAAAAAATAATATGACATAGATAAATAATCTATAATTTATACGTCCGTTCAATGGATATTACTCGCAATACTTAGGTATTTCGTGCGATAATAGCATTGTACGGGCGTATTTGTTTGGTTTTATTCCTAATAAATTAATAATAACTGACCTCGTTGGACATATTGTGACCCGTTAGGTTGTTTTTTAGCCAGGATAAAGAGCTTTTCAGTTGCAAGGTGACTCAAGTCATGGTATGATAATGACATGGTGTGAGACTCATTTAGATTTTCTGAGTGAGTTGTAGCTCTGTATGTAATGGTCGCCTTTTGACCATCTAGGAGGGAATTAATGGCCGATATATTCACAATTATTCAGTCAATTGTTCCTGAAGTGAGTGATTTGTTAGCTGAGAGGCTCGCAGTATTACGTGTTTTGGATGATGTAAACAAACGAATTGGTCGTAAGTTTATTTCACAACAGACTAATTTCACTGAAAGAACGGTAAGAACGATATTAGAGATGCTGAAAAGTCAATCACTCGTATCCGTAAACCGTAGTGGCGTAAAACTAACACAACAAGGGAGAGACCTTATTGTGATGATTGATGAGCATTTGCTTAATCAACAACAACATAAGTTTTACGAAGTGGAAGAGGCTGTAAAGAGAAAGCTTAATATTGAACATTGTCGGATTGTACCAGGTGATGCAGATAAAGATGCATCAGTTTATCAGTTCTTAGGTCAAGTCGTTCATTTAATTTTGGACAAACACTTACCTGAAGGTGATAATGTGGTTGCAGTTACAGGTGGATCTACTTTATCTAAAGTAGCAGAATCATTCACACCAGAATTATCAGATGGAAGAAGTATTACATTCGTTCCTTCACGTGGAGGATTGGGAAGTTCGATTAATATCCAATCAAATAGCGTGGGGAGCTTAATGGCGCAGCAAACAGACTCTAAGTATATTCCGTTGTTTATACCTGAGAATTTAGGTAAAGAAACTTCGGAGATATTGCTCAAAGATCCAATGATTAAAGAAGTCATTGATATGAGTAAGAGTGCAAATTGCTTGTTATTAAGTATAGGAACTGCTAATGTAATGGCGGAACGTAGAGAGATTACAGACGAACAACAAGAAATTATCGAGAATGGACACGCCGTTGGAGAAGCATTTGGTATATTTTTCGATTCTTATGGAGAAACGGTTTTACGTTATCCTAGGATAGGGTTGAAATTTAAAGATTTATCTAATATACCTTTGTTACTTACAATCGTGGGAGGATCTTCTAAGGCGAAAGCTTTAGAAGCGTTCTTTCAAAAAGCCCCGAGTCATGGATGGTTAATCTGTGATGAAGGTTTAGCAAATATGGTTTTAAATGGGGAGACCCTTTGAAATAAAATCCTTAAGGAGGAATTTTTTAATGGCAGTAAAAGTTGGTATTAATGGTTTTGGACGTATCGGACGTTTAGTATTCCGTCGTATTTTAGAAACAAACGCAGATTTAGAGGTTGTTGCAGTTAACGATTTAACTGATAATGATAACTTAGCTTACTTATTAAAATATGATACAGCTCACGGACGTTTTGATCACGATGTTGAATTACAAGGTGAAAGTTTAGTAGTTGACGGTAAAGAAATTAAAGTATTTGCTGAAAAAGATGCTAATAACTTACCATGGGGAGACCTTGGAGTAGATATCGTCATCGAAAGTACTGGATTCTACACTTCAGCTGAAAAATCACAAGCACATATCAATGCAGGTGCTAAACGTGTAGTTATCTCTGCACCAGCTAAAGATGCAGATACTAAAACAATTGTATTCGGTGTTAACGAAGATATCTTATCTTCTGATGACGTTATTATTTCAGCAGCATCATGTACAACTAACTCATTAGCTCCAGTAGTTAATGTATTACATAATGAATATGGAATTAAAGCTGGTAACATGGTTACAGTTCATGCTTACACTTCATCACAAGTATTACAAGATTCACCAAGCGGAAGCTTCCGTGATGGACGTGCAGCAGCACAAAACATTATCCCATCATCTACTGGTGCTGCAAAAGCAATCGGTAAAGTAATCCCAGAAGTTAATGGATTATTAGATGGATCAGCATTACGTGTTCCAACAATCACTGGTTCACACACAATCTTCTATTCATTATTAGAGAAAAACACTACTGTTGATGAAATCAACGCAGCTATGAAAAAAGCTTCAAACGATTCATTTGCATACAATGAAGATGCAATTGTTTCTTCAGATATTATTTCAACACATGCAGGATCAATCTTTGATTCTACATTAACTGAAATCCAAGAAGCAGCTGATGGATCTCAATTAGTTAAAACTGTTGCTTGGTATGACAACGAAGCTGGCTTCGTAGGAAACATGGTTCGTACTTTAGAATACTTCGCTAAATTATAATTAATTGCATAGCGTTTATACCTAAGCGTCTATCCAAAATAGCGGGGAGGCTTAAGCTTCCCCGCTATTATTTTTTTAAGGACTTTATATAGGAGGATATATAATGGCAAAGAAAACATTAAATGATATTCAAGTAAATGGTAAGACAGTCTTAGTCCGCGTTGACTTCAACGTACCTATGGCTGATGGAAAAATCACCAACGATAACCGTATCGAAGCGGCTTTACCAACAATCAATTATTTAATAGAAAACAATGCGAAAGTAGTATTGTTCTCTCACTTAGGACGTATTAAAACTGAAGAAGATAAAGCTAACAACAGTTTAGAACCAGTTGCAAAACGTTTAAGCGAGTTATTAGATAAAGAAGTTCTTTTCTCAGACAAAACACGTGGAGAAGAATTAGAAGAAGCAGTAGCTAACCTATCTGAGGGTGGCGTTTTATTAGTTCAAAACACTCGCTACGAAGATTTAGAAGGTAAGAAAGAATCTAAGAATGATCCAGAATTAGGTAAATACTGGGCTTCATTAGGTGACTTATTCGTAAACGATGCATTCGGAACAACTCACCGTGCTCACGCATCAAACGTTGGAATTGCATCAAACTTAGACTCTGCTGTAGGATTCTTAGTTGAAAAAGAATTAAAATTCTTAGGAGACGCAGTTGATAATCCTGAACGTCCATTTGTAGCTATCTTAGGTGGTGCGAAAGTATCTGATAAGATTAAAGTTATCGAATCATTATTAAACAAAGCTGATAAAGTAATTATCGGTGGAGGAATGGCTTACACATTCTTGAAAGCACAAGGTAAAGAAGTTGGAGAATCATTATTAGAGGAAGACCGTATTCCTTTAGCTAAAGAATTACTAGAAACTGCTGGAGACAAAATTGTTTTACCAGTAGATGTAGTCATTGCAGATGATTTTTCAAATGACGCAAATACAGACGTTGTTTCTGTAGATGATATCCCTGCTGACTGGCAAGGATTAGACTGTGGACCAGAATCTGTTAAAGTATTCGAAGATGTATTAAAAGATGCTAAAACAGTTGTATGGAATGGCCCAATGGGTGTATTCGAGATGGAATCATTCGCAAAAGGAACCATTGGTGTTTGTGAAGCCATTGCTGATCTAGAAAACGCGACGACAATTGTTGGTGGGGGAGATTCAGCAACTGCGGTCGCACAATTAGGTTATGAAGATAAATTCTCACACATCTCAACAGGTGGAGGAGCTTCATTAAACTATCTAGAAGGTACTGAATTACCAGGTGTTACTTCAATCGACGAGAAATAATTACTGAGACTTTAAATTAAGGAGAGTATATATATGTCACGTAAACCAATTATTGCTGGTAACTGGAAAATGAACAAAACAGCTCAAGAAGCTGCAGATTTTGTTGAAGCAGTTAAAGGGAAAATCCCTTCAGCGGATGCTGTAGATTCTGTCGTAGGTGCACCAGCACTATTTTTAGAAACAATTAAACGTTTAAGTGAAGGTACTGAATTAAGAACAGCTGCACAAAACAGCTACTTCGAAGATGAAGGTGCATTCACTGGGGAAACAAGTCCTAAAGCATTGGCTGATTTAGGTGTTGAATATGTAATTATCGGACACTCCGAACGTAGAGAATACTTTGGAGAAACTGACGAAGACATCAACAAAAAAGCAAAAGCAATCTTACGTAACGGTATGTTACCAATCATTTGCTGTGGAGAAACTTTAGAGCAACGTGAAGCTGGAGAAACAGCTGACTTTGTATCTGGACAAGTAAAAGCAGCATTAGAAGGTTTAACTGAAGAACAAATCGCTTCATCAGTTGTTGCTTACGAACCAATCTGGGCAATCGGAACAGGTAAATCATCATCTGCTGAATTAGCAAATGAAACTTGTGGCGTAGTTCGTAAAGCTATTGCAGAAGTTACATCAGAAGAAACAGCTGAAAAAGTACGTATTCAATACGGTGGATCTGTAAAACCAAATAATATTGCTGAATATATGGCACAAGAACATATTGACGGTGCATTAGTTGGAGGAGCAAGTCTAGAAGCTGATTCATTCATCGAATTATTGGAGGCAGTAAAATAATGAGTAAAATCCCATATGCCTTAATTATCTTAGACGGATTCGCAATTCGCGATGAAGTCAGTGGTAATGCGGTAAAAGCAGCGAAAAAACCTAACTTTGATCGTTATTGGAACCAGTTTCCACATAACCAATTAAAAGCATCAGGACGAGACGTCGGTTTACCTGATGGCCAAATGGGGAACTCTGAAGTTGGTCATTTAAACATCGGTGCAGGTCGTATAGTATACCAATCTTTAACTCGTATTAATTTAGCGATTGAAGACGAATCATTTTACGAAGTGCCTGAATTAGTTAAAGCTGTTGAAGAAGCAAAAAGAAAAGGAACAGCTTTACATTTAATGGGGCTATTATCTGACGGTGGTGTCCACTCACATTACAAACATTTAATTGCTTTAGTTAAATTAGCTAAAAAGTATGGATTAGAAGAAGTATATGTTCATGGTTTCCTTGATGGGCGTGATGTTGGACCGAGAACCGCTGTGAAATATATTGATGATTCTGAGAAAGCATTCGAAGAAATTGGCGTAGGTAAATTCGCAACAATTTCAGGTCGTTACTATGCAATGGACCGTGACAATCGTTGGGAACGTGTTCAGTTAGCTTATGATGCAATCGTTCATGGTGAAGGTAGAACAGCTTCTTCAGCTAAAGAAGGCGTAGAGCGTTCTTACGAAGAAGATATTGTTGATGAGTTTGTTGTTCCATTTACAATTAAAGATGAAAACGACAAACCAGTCGGTACAGTAAACGATGGTGACTCAATCGTATTCTTCAACTTCCGACCTGACCGTGCGATTCAATTAGCTACAGCTTTATCAAACCCAGGTTTTAAAGATTTTGACCGTGGTGAAACTCCAACGGACAACTACATGACAACATTCTCACCTTACAGTGATACGGTTGTAGCAGAAGTTGCATTCAAGAAAGAAGACTTAGTCAATACTGTTGGGGAAGTATTAGCAGATGCTGATAAGACACAACTAAGAATTGCTGAGACTGAGAAATATCCACACGTTACATTCTTTATGAGTGGGGGACGTCATAAAGAGTATGCAGGTGAAGAACGTATCCTAATCCCTTCACCAAAAGTAGCGACTTATGACCTACAACCTGAAATGTCAGCTTACGAGGTGAAAGATGCCTTAGTGCAAAAAATCAACGAAGAAACGATCGATGCGATTATCTTAAACTTTGCAAATCCTGATATGGTTGGACATAGTGGTATGTTAGAACCTACTGTGAAAGCAATTGAAGCAGTAGACGAGTGTCTTGGTGCTGTGGTTGATTTAATACTAGAAAAAGGTGGAGCTGCGATTATTACAGCTGACCACGGTAACTCTGATGAAGTGATTGATATCGAAGGAAATCCAATGACAGCTCATACAACAAACCCAGTTCCAGTGATTGTGACTAAGGAAGGTGTTGAATTAAGAGACGGAGGTCGCTTAGCTGACCTTGCTCCAACATTATTAGACTTAGTTGGTGTTGAAAAACCTGAAGACATGACAGGAACAAGCTTAATTAAATAAGCAAAACATCCGATATGCTTTGCTTTTTGAGTAAATAATTTATAGAATAGAAGAGTAAGGTATGGAGTCAATTCATGCCTAACAAACTAAAGGAGAGAATAAAATATGCCATTTATTACAGATATTTATGCAAGAGAAGTTTTAGACTCACGTGGAAACCCTACAGTTGAGGTAGAAGTTTATACAGAAAGCGGAGCTTTTGGTCGCGGAATCGTACCTTCAGGTGCGTCAACTGGTGAACACGAAGCTGTTGAGTTACGTGATGGAGACAAAGACCGTTATTTAGGTAAAGGTGTCCTTAAAGCTGTTGATAACGTGAATAACGTAATCGCTGAAGCATTATTAGGCTATGATGTATTAGAACAACAAGCCATTGATAAATTAATGATCGAGTTAGATGGTACTCCGAACAAAGGTAAATTAGGAGCTAACGCTATCTTAGGTGTATCGATTGCTGTTGCACGTGCAGCTGCAGATTTCTTAAATATTCCTTTATACCAATATTTAGGTGGATTTAACACTAAATTATTACCAACACCAATGATGAACATCATTAACGGTGGATCTCACTCAGATGCACCAATCGCTTTCCAAGAATTCATGATTATTCCTTCTGGAGCAGAAAGTTTCAAAGAAGCTCTACGTTGGGGTGCTGAAATCTTCCACGCACTTAAATCATTATTAAGCGAACGTGGATTAGAAACTTCTGTTGGTGACGAAGGTGGATTCGCGCCGCGTTTCGAAGGTACAGAAGATGGTGTTGAAACAATCTTAGCAGCAATCAAAAAAGCTGGTTTAGAACCAGGTAAAGATGTATTCTTAGGATTCGACGTTGCTTCTTCAGAATTCTACGAAGATGGCGTATACAACTATGCTAAATTCGAAGGTGAAAACGGAGCAAAACGTTCTGCTGAAGAACAAGTTGACTACTTAGAAGAATTAGTTAATAAATACCCAATCATCTCTATCGAAGATGGTATGGACGAAAACGACTGGGACGGATGGAAATTACTTACTGAACGTTTAGGAAGTAAAGTTCAATTAGTTGGTGACGATTTATTCGTTACAAATACTGAAGTTCTTGCTCGCGGTATCAAAGAAAACGTTGGTAACTCAATCTTAATCAAAGTTAACCAAATCGGTACTTTAACTGAAACATTTGACGCGATTGAAATGGCTAAAAAAGCTGGTTATACAGCAGTAATTTCTCACCGTTCAGGAGAGACAGAAGATACAACTATCTCTGACATTGCTGTTGCAACTAATGCTGGTCAAATTAAGACTGGTTCATTATCACGTACTGACCGTGTTGCTAAATACAACCAATTATTACGTATCGAAGATATGTTAGCTGATGTTGCAGCTTACGACGGAAAAGACGCATTCTACAACTTAGATAACAAATAATTATTTGCAAGGTAGAAAAGGGCGACTAGCTAAGCTAGTTGCTCTTTTTTTGTGGTTCATAATTTCTATGTCGAAAACACTTGCAATTTTAAGTGAACCTTCATACAATAGTCATACTTGTCATGCATACTAAAGGTAGTAGAGAAGTAAGAAAATGTATATCTACCTTTAAGGAGGTCATAAAAAATGAAAATCAATACAAAATTCAATAAAAAACTTCTCACAATTCTGTCCCTTTCTGCACTGGCAAATGTTGCTCCTTTGGCACCAAATGACGGTTTAGCAAGTAACTTAGCACTTGTAGAAGCGCAAGCTTCAAGTGAAACAAATGCAAGTGATATCGAAGCAATTAAACAATCAATGATAGATGCAACTCCTATAACAGAAAATCAATTTGCGCAAATCTCTGAAGATGCGTGGTTGGCTTATGTTGAACAAGGTAATAATCAAGGAGGAGACCCAAGTGCAGTTTATGACTGGGCCATCGAAGATTATCCAGAAGTATTTGAACCAGAAGCGACAAATTTCCGTATAGCAATGGTTGAAAACTATAATCTTGATGAAGAAAGCTTAAATACTGTAAGTGATCGAGATTTATTATGGTTAGAATACCAAATTTGGGTGGCTGCAGACGGTCAAGAAGATTTACCAGCGCTGGCTGATGCTTTAGTGGAAGACTTCGGAGTAGAATACGGCCAAGATGATAATGAACGAGTAGAAGCATTGAAAGAAACGATGTTAGCTTCTACACCTTTAACAGATGAACAGTTTGATGCGATTCCTGCTCAAGATTGGTTAGGTTATGCTGATGAAGTCAATGAAGGTGGTGGAGACCCAAGTACAGTTTATAATAATGCTGTCGAAGATTATCCAGAAGTGTTTGAGGAAACTTTGAATTATATTTGTGGAACTTTAGTTTCAGACTATAACTTAAATGAGGAATCTTTAAACTCAGTATCGGATATTGACTTACTATGGTTAGAATATTCAGTATGGGTTGATGCAGGTAACACTGAAGACTTTGAAACATTAGCACAACGTCTAATTGACGAGCATGATGTTACTCAAGATGATGACGAAGAATCGCCTGGCGATGAACGTCTAGAAGCGATCAAACAATCGATGATTGATGCAACACCTTTAACAGATGACCAATTTGAAGCCATTCCAGCAACTAGCTGGTTAGAGTATTCAGATCGAGTGAATGAAGGTGGTGGAGACCCAAGTACCGTTTATAATTGGGCTGTCGAAGATTATCCAGAAGTGTTTGAAGATACCATTGCTTATATTCGTGGAACATTAGTTTCAGATTATAATTTAAATGAGGAGTCTTTAAACTCAGTATCAGATATTGACTTACTGTGGTTAGAATATTCGGTATGGGTGGAAGCAGGTAACACCGAAGACTTTGAAACATTAGCACAACGTCTAATTGAGGAACATGATGTTATTCAAGATGACGAAGAGACACCTGGAGAAACTGAACTTGAAAGAATTAGAACGGTGATGATTGAGTCAACACCAATTACACCAGACCAATTCGAAGCGATTCCGGCAACAACTTGGATTTCATATACAGAGCAAATTAATGAAGAAGGTGGAGACCCAAGTACTGCTTATAACTGGGCATTACGTGATTATCCTGAAGTATTCGAAGATACGATTGCTTACATTCGTGGAGAATTAATCAACCGTTATAATCTAGAAGAAGCTTCATTGAATGAACGTGTATCTGACCAAGAATTATTATGGGAAGAGTATACCGTTTGGTTACAGAACGGTGAAGAGAATTTAGAAGCATTAAGTCAAGTCTTAGTTCAGGAATACGGAGTGCGTACAACATCGACTCAAGTTCCTGATGAAGATGAGGAAAATACAGCACCAACATTACCGAATACAGGTGAAACTAGAACAAGTTATAGCACATATATTATGATTGCTATTGTAGGACTAGTTGGAGCTGCCCTCTTATTGAGAGATTACTTTGTGAATAATAAAGAAGCTTAACGAATCTCAAGTCGCTAGTTAAGGCTAGCGGCTTTTTTATTTTGCTATTTTTAGCTCTCAAATACAGTGCAAGAATTTTGAAGTGTTGCGTATTTTCGATATAATTAAGGAGGATTTGTTTAAACCGTATTATAGTATATTCAGATGAAAAGGAGCTATTATGCAATATTACGATCAACACTTACACACATATTTTTCTCCCGATTCAAAAGAACAATTTGAGAATTATTTATCTCAAGGCGAATTGCCTGTTGTAACGACAGAGCACATTGATTTCTATAGTCCAGATCAATCGCACGATGATGTGATTCCAGATTACGAAGGTTATTCGAAGAAGATTGCTGAGTTGAACGAAGAATATGATAATCGTCTTCTTCGAGGGATTGAGATTGGGTTTACTTATGCCGATCGAGATAAGATTGAACAGTTTTTAGAAGGAAAAGACTATGATATTAAGTTACTCAGTATCCATCATAACGGAAGACATGGTTTTATGACCTTAAACCACGATGTAAAGGACTTGAAGACACATCTAGAGGAATACTTCGGTTTGATGCTGGAAGCCGTTAGAAACGCTCCATATGCGAATGTTTTAGCGCATTTTGATTTTGGGCTGAGAGGCTACGATGCAGTGAAGGTTGAAGATTTACATGATAGTGAGGACTTACTTCTTCAAATCTTTGAAACCATGGTGTCAAATGAACAAGCATTAGAATTAAATACTCGAAGTATGTATCGTTATGACAACGACCATCTTTATGACTATGCGATTGATTTATATAAAAGTGCTGGGGGAGACATGTTCACAGTAAGTTCTGATGCGCATGTGGCCGGAGATTATCAGTTAGGGTTTGAAGAAGCTTTTAACAAATTGAGAAATCATGATGTGAATCAATTAGTTGTATTCCAAAAAGGTGTCCCACATTACGTTGATATACCCCAATAATAAATAAAACCTTCTTGCTGAGGCAAGAAGGCTTTTTTTAATCGAATTCAATTTTAAATGACTCATCTTTATGTGCACGCCAGCATAGTTCTATTTGTTCATAAGTTGTTTTGCCGTCATTTAACGTTGGTAAATGGTCCATATCGAAAAAGTCCATGCCGATTGTTTCACTGTTTAGTTTGAATTCACCGTTAATATAGTGACATTCTACGAAAATTTTAATAATAGTAAAAATTTGATTCACAGCGTTATGGCGGTGATGGTCATGGATGGCAATAATTCGGTCTGCTTTTCCAACCACACCAGCTTCTTCGAACAATTCTTTTTCGGCATTAGATGAGACGGTTTCTGTAATGTCCATCCAACCACCAGGAAGGGCCCAACGACCGTCATTCTCTTGGACTAAAAGGATCTTATCCTCTTTCCAAACAACCGCTCGTGTATCGACTTTGGGTGTTTGGTAGCCGTCTTCAATGTGGAATAATGCTTTGATCTCATTCATGTCGCTATCGTTTAAGGTTGCGAGCATTTGCCAACTCATCTCGCGGATTCTCTGGAATCGTTCTTTATCATAGACATCTTTTGTGTAGTGAAGACCGGTTTGGGCAAGGGCTTGCAATTCTTTTGCCCATTCTAACCATTGCTTTGACACATGAATCATTTCCTTTCAATTAGCTAGACTTATTCGTTTTCTTGGACGTGATCAACAATTTGATGAAGGATAGTGAAGACATGATCATCATCTAATTCATAAATCATTGATTTACCTTGTCGTTCCGCTTTGACTAAGCGTGAGTCTCTTAATATCTTTAATTGGTGTGATACCGCTGATTGCTCTAAATGCAAGGCTTCAACAATCTGAGAGACTGAACGTTTCTGTTCTTTGAGTAAGTAAAGAATTGATAAGCGATTATAATCACTTAGTATTTTAAAGTAGCGACTGACCGCTAGTATGTTCTCTTCATTTTGCATTTGATTACTCCATTCTTTATCAATACTCATAATTTATCATGTTTGAATTTGCTGTGTCAAAGAAAGTCGCATGGGTGATGATAATTTCGTCAGATTGCGGTTGATTGTTAATTAGGATTTACAGTATAATGATTATTAGCAGGAACATTAATTGATAATATATATAATAAATGATATTATGAGTAATGGATATTTTATAGAGGAGGTAAGACCTTTGTATCAAGTTTTACTTACAGCTTTGATTATTGTAGCAATTTTAATGATTATTTTTGTTGTTATGCAACCATCTAAGAGTAATGCAGCAAGTATGCTCGGTGGGGGCGATGACGGACAACCGAAGACACGTGCAAGAGGATTTGAAGTTTTCTTAATTCGTGCAACAACTATTTTAGGAATTTTATTCTTTGTCTTAACAATTACATTGGCTTATTTATCAAATAAATAAGTTATATATTAATTAATCAGAACAATGTTCAAAGTAATTCGTGCTTGATGGATTGCTATATGGGCTTGTTCTTTTTTTAATCTTATTAGTTTAACTATTGATCAATATCATGTAAACTTTGTTTATAAAGTTTTTGGGAGGGTTCATACTTGAAATTAAACGAAATAAAAGATGCAAAGTATTATGAAGGTGAGAATAAAGAGATTGGAATCATTTTATTCCACGCCTATACCGGCTCACCAAATGATGTGAATCTATTAGCGAGAGAGCTAAATCGCAGCGGTTACGGCGTATTATGTCCAAAATTTGAAGGGCATGCCACAAAAGATATGAATGATATTTTGAATGCAGATATTAATACATGGAAGCAACAAGCCTTGGATGCGGTTGAAGCCATGCAAGGTGAGTATGACAGAATACTTGTCTTTGGCTTGTCATTGGGCGGTATATTTGCGACATGGTTAATGTCTCAGTCAAATCTTGAAATTCAAGGTGGGGGAGTATTTAACTCACCAGTATACACTGAGAAACCAATTGATGTTGAAGTGCATTTTATTTCTTATGTTAAAGCGATATTTAAACGCTTTTCATCTGAAGATAATTACAATCAAGAGATCGACGGCATCCTCACTAAGCATAGAGACCAAATGAAGCAACTTGAAGCTTTCAAGAGCGAATTCCAAGGTCAACTTGAAAATATCGAACAACCATTTTTTATCGCACAATCAGGTAAGGATGAGATGATCAATGAAGACGATGCAGAAAAATTACAAAGTGTGTTAGTAAACGCGAAAGTGGACTTCAATTGGTTCCCAGAAAACACGCACGTGATTACGGTGAATCGAAATCGTAAAGATTTTGAAGCAGCACTTTTCGACTTTATAACAAGATTTAAATAGTCGTACAATAAATATTGTACAGAAGGAGGGCACTATGAGTTTATCAAAATTAGAACAACGAATTTTAGAATTCTTACAACAGAATCCCGATAGGAATTATCAAACAAATGAAATCGCCCAACATTTTAATTATCAGGGAAGTAAAAATTTCAAAAAATTAGTCAAAGCTCTAGCATTTTTAGAGCGAATTAATGAATTAGAAGTAACAGAAACGGGTCGCTTTAAAGCGAAAAGCACTAAAAAAGAAACGGCTGTCGGAACTTTCCGTGGAAATGATCGTGGATTTGGCTTTATTGATTATGATCCAGAGCAACCGGATTTATTTGTACCACCTGGAAAAGTTGGAAATGCCATGGACGGCGATACAGTTGAAGCAACAATTATTAAACATGTCAATCCATCAACAGGTAAAGGGTCAGAAGCTCGTGTAGATAACATTGTTGAAAGAGCATCAACTCAAATCGTTGGTGAATTTGTTGCCTATGATAAAGAAATGCGCGACTCAACTGGCTTTTTAGGCTTTGTCATTCCACAAGGAAAATTCAGCGATGAATTGAAAGTAGAAGTATTACCAGATGGCTTGAAACCAGTGAATCATTCGATTGTAATTGTTAAGATTAAAGATTACCCAACGATGGAGGAGCCAAACAATTTAACTGGTTTAGTTGCGAAAGAAATTGGTCATAAAGATGCGCCAGGTGTCGATATTCTCGCTATCTTATATCAATTCAATATTCCATCAGAATTCCCAGAACAAGTCTTAGAGGAAGCACAAGCGATTGAACAAGATATCAATCCAAAGGATATTGAAGGGCGTCGTGACTTAAGAGATGAATTAATTCTTACGATCGATGGGGCAGACGCAAAAGACTTAGATGATGCAATATCATTAAAAAGACTAGATAATGGGAACTACCGTTTAGCGGTGCATATTGCGGATGTTTCTCACTATGTGACTGAGAATTCACCGATTGATTCGGAAGCACTAGCCAGAGGGACATCTGTCTACTTAACAGATAGAGTGGTTCCGATGCTTCCACAAAGATTATCGAATGGGATTTGTTCGCTATTACCGAATGAAGATCGCTTAACTGTATCTTGTGAGATGACCATAGACTCAAATGGTCGCGTCGTTGATCAAGATATCTTCCTGAGTGTGATTAATTCTTCATATCGAATGACTTATACGGATGTGAATGGTATTCTAGCTGGTGATGAAGATTTAAGAAGAGAATACCATGAGATATCTGAGATGCTGGATCAGATGAGCGAATTACACTTTATTCTGGAAGGTATGCGTCAAAAGCGTGGAGCGTTAAGCTTTGAAACATCTGAAGCGCAAATTATCGTTGATGAAGATGGGAAACCTATAGATATCGTTCACCGCCAAAGAGGGGTCGGAGAAAGACTAATTGAGTCCTTTATGTTAGCAGCGAATGAGACAATCGCAAGAACATATACGGAGAAAGACTGGCCGATGATTTACCGTGTCCATGAGCAACCAGATGAAGAACGTATGCAACGCTTTGCGGAATTTATAACTGCGTTTGGTGTGGTCTTAAGAGGTCGCGCTGAATCAATTAAACCAAAACAATTACAAGAAGCTTTGGATGAATTATCTGATACACCTTATGAAGAAGTGGTATCGATGATGATGTTAAGAAGTATGCAACAAGCACGTTATACGGATGAACCATTCGGTCATTACGGTTTAGCTGCCAAAGATTATACGCACTTTACTTCACCGATTCGACGTTATCCAGACTTAATGGTTCACCGTTTAATTCATAAATATTTAGAAGCAACACCAACTTCAGAGCAAAAGAGAAAGATTTCTGAAAAATTACCAGACATTGCAGAACATTCTTCTAAGATGGAGCGTCGCGCAGTAGAGGCCGAACGTGAAACGGATGCACTGAAGAAAGCAGAGTACATGTTAGATAAAGTTGGAGAACAATTTGAGGGAACTGTAAGTTCAGTGACGTCATTTGGAATGTTTATTCAATTAGATAATACAGTTGAAGGTTTAATTTCATTGCAAGAATTGAAAGATGATTACTACCGTTATGATCAACAACATTTAATTCTTATTGGTGAAAACACAAACAACGTGTACCGAATTGGTCAAAGAGTCTTAATTGAGGTTGAACGCGTAAGTGTTGAAGACCGAGAGATCGATTTCAAACTCATTGAAACGTACCCAACGGATAACAAAGATTTAGAACATGTCATCAGTGAGAATAAGAATCGTAGTGAGAAGAAAAGTCGTAAACCTAAAAGACAAAGTAAGAACAGACAATCCTTTAAACAAGTTGCGAAACAATCGTCTAAAGGGAATAATAAAAAAGGCAAGAAATTCCAAATTAGAAAACGGAAAAAGTAGCCTTTGATGTAAATGAGGGATGACTATGGCGAAACAGCAAGACAAACCATTAGCACAGAATAGAAAAGCACGGCATGACTATACTATACTAGAGACCATCGAAGCGGGACTCGTATTACAAGGAACTGAAATTAAATCGATCCGACAAGGGAAGATAAACTTAAAAGATGGATTTGTTTCAATTCGTCAAGGCGAAGCTTTCCTTAAAAATGTTCATATAAGTCCTTATGAACAAGGGAATATATTTAACCATGATCCGTTACGAAATCGGAAGTTATTACTTCACAAAAAAGAAATAGAAAAATTAGAACGCGAAGTTAAACAAAATCGCCTAACAATTATACCTTTAAAAGTTTACATTGTTAGAGGGAGAGCGAAAGTTCTTATC
Organism: Ruoffia sp. FAM 26254; assembly: GCF_045528545.1. Classification (NCBI taxonomy): domain Bacteria; kingdom Bacillati; phylum Bacillota; class Bacilli; order Lactobacillales; family Aerococcaceae; genus Ruoffia; species Ruoffia sp. FAM 26254. The sequence continues at coordinate 60,976 of NZ_JBGQQY010000002.1, read as the reverse complement.
GGATTAGCTGAAGGAAAAAATCGATATGACAAGCGTCATTCATTAAAAGAACAACAAATGAAGCGTGATATCGACCGTGCTTTAAAGGTAAGATAATAAAAAAGTGCTTAAGATTTTCGAAATGAAAATTCTTAAGCACTTTTTTTGTTTGATCGGATTAAACTTTATGCATTCGGATGTGTATGTTTGAATTCCCAACGGGCTAAGATTGGTGTCACAATACTTGAAATAACGACACCTAATGCAATTTGTGCAGTGGCACTTTCCACATAAATAGCATATTCAGAAGCTGAAAAGGCAATCAAAGCTGGAACTGACACGGACATACTCGCAATTGAAGATATTGCTAGAGACGATACACACCATCTTCATGTAAGATTCTTTGTTCAAAAACAACTAAAATTGGGGCTAATAGGACGTAAAAGATTACTGTTAACAAGATTCCTTGTAGTCCAGATTGAAGTGCATCGAATAAATTAATTCCAGCACCGAACACCCAACCTATAAAGGGAGTTAACACCACTACACCAGCAGCTAAGTAATCTGCCATATTTTTATCAAGGTTTTCCACAATCATACCAAAGATAATCGGTACAAGCGTTGATAGAATAGGTGTCCAGTCAACTGTGGTAGCCTGCACCCGAACAGAAACAAGCTGCCCAAATGACGTAATTTAATCCACTTGGTGTAAACAAGGCTTCACTCACTCGGCTGAAGTTAGTGAATAAGTTTGGTAGAAAAGTATTCATTAAAGCTGCTAGAAGTATCGGTACTAATAATAGGCCTCCGGGAATTTTTCGCATAAAATCAGACATTATTTTAACCTTTTTTCTATTTTATTAACTTAAAATTATACTCAATTGAATCATTAGACAATTAAAGAGACAAAAAAAGTGCCAATGATTTAACATAGGCACTTCAAACATTATTTGCTACTGCGTTTACGAACACCTTTATTAACATCTAATAAAACCGGTAAAATCATAGGAGAACGTTGAGTACGTTCAAATAAGATCGGTTTGATTTGATCAAAGATAATATCACGAATTAATTTTTCGTTAACGTTATTTCCGTTTTCATTTAAACCACGGTTAATTGCAGATTTCATAGCTTGTTGAATCTCTTGAATTAAATCAACTGATTCTCTCATATAGATAAAGCCACGTGACATAATATCTGGACCACTAATGAGTTGTTTGTTTTCGTAATCAATCGTTGCTGTAACAATAACTAAACCATCTTCCGAAAGTGTTTTACGATCTCGTAAGACAATGTTTCCGACATCTCCAATACCACTTCCGTCCACATAGACGTCTTGGGCATTAAAGAAGCCAGCTCGTCTTGCGCTATTCTTAGTTAAAGCAAGCATGTCACCGTTTTTCATAATGAATGTGTTCTCACGGTCAATCCCAGTTAATTCAGCCAGTTTTGCTTGGATACTTAACATACGGTATTCACCATGGACTGGCATGAAGAATTTAGGCTTCATTAGACGTAACATTAACAATTGCTCTTGTTGGCTACCATGTCCCGATGTATGAATGTTATTCACTTTACCATGGATGACGTTGGCACCAGTCTCAACTAATTGGTTAATGACACGATTCACACTTAAAGTGTTTCCAGGAATCGGTGAACTTGAGAAGATGACTGTATCATTATGTTGAATTGAAATTTGACGGTGTGTCCCGTTCGCAATTCGGCTTAAAGCAGCCATAGGTTCACCTTGAGAACCTGTACATACGATAATCATTTCTTCTGCAGGATATTGATCTAATTGACGATTATCAACAAAGATATCCAAGCCATAATCATCAATATAACCAAGTTCAATCCCAGTTTTAATTGAGTTTTCCATACTACGTCCGAAGACTGCAATTTTACGATTTGTTTTAATCGCTGTTTCTACAATTTGTTGAAGACGTGACACATTCGATGCGAAAGTCGCAAAGATAACACGCCCCTCAACACCTTGGATAATATTATGAATCGATTGACCCACAACCCGTTCTGAAAGGGTGAAAGTCGGAATTTCTGCATTTGTACTCTCACCTAATAGGAGTAGAACGCCTTCGCTACCAATTTCAGCCATACGGTGAATATCAGCAGGCTCTCCTACAGGTGTAAAGTCAAATTTATAATCCCCTGTAAAGACAATATTTCCTTCAGGTGTTTTTACAACTATACCATATGCTTCAGGAATCGAGTGAACGGTTCTGTAAAAGCTAATTGACAATTTACGGAAGTTAACGACTGTATCTTCATTATATTCTGTAATTTCCGCATCACGTAATAAGCCATTTTCTTGCAGTTTGTCGCGAATTAACGCGGCTGCAAGAGGGTCAGCATAGATTGGCACATTGAGTTGTTTTAATAGATATGGAATTCCACCAATATGGTCTAAATGCCCATGACTGATAAAAAGCCCTTTAACTTTATGACGATTTTCTAAGATATATTGAAAATCATTAATTACGTAGTCAATTCCTAATAATTCATCTTCCGGGAAGAGAATTCCGCAGTCTAAAATAACAATTTCGTCTTGGAATTGGACACCATACATGTTTTTCCCAATTTCGCCTAGTCCACCAATGGCGAATACTCCGACTTCATTGTTTCTAAGATTTACTGCCATCTAGGGTTTCACAACCTCAAAGTCAGGATCGTTTTCTTTTTCATATTCTAAGAAATCGCCTGATATTTCAGTGATGTGTTCGATCATGTATGGTGTAGTTTCAGATAAATATTCACGCACTTCACTTACTGCATTCGCTTCCACGTACATAGTTTTAGTATGTTCACGACGTGGTGCTTCATTTGTTGTTTCTTGATAAAATACTTTAAATATCATTAATATTTGCTCCTTTTCATTAATTTGTTTTCAAACGAGTAGTGAATTAATTGAATTCACAGCTATAACCATTTTATCACATTCATTATTTCAAGTATATCCCAATTTAGTTAACTCATCTAAAAAGGAAAAAAACGGATGAACTTACTCCAATACTTCATATTATCCTTTCAAATCCAGAATAGTCAAATGTTTTAACCCGAAATTGCTTTTTTTAAAAAAAGTAAAAATAAAATAATGGAAATGGCCATTTTTTACGTATATATATATAGGCTAGTTTAAAGGAGTGAGATGATGATTGAAGGTGATGCTAAAAAACTAATACAAGCGGCAATCGATGAATCGGTTTCTGATATTCACATATTACCAACGAAGGAAAAGTATGTGATTCATTTCAGAGCGAATGGACGGTTAATGTTATTTCAGGAGAAGTCATTAGAGTGGGGAAAGCGATTGATTAGTCACTTTAAGTATTTAGCGAATATGGATGTAGGTGAGAAGCGAAGACCGCAATCTGGCTCCACCGCCATTGAACTTGATGCTGAATCGGTAGAATTAAGGTTTTCAACCATTACAAATGTCTTATTACTTGAGTCAATGGTTATTCGAGTTTTACAAACTCAGAAGTTTGATCATGATCAAGTTGTGACTTACTTTCCACAAGACATTGATGAGCTTCGGAAACTCACAAAAAGAAAGAGTGGGATGATTTTATTCTCAGGACCGGTGGGTTCGGGTAAGACGACGACTATTTATCAATTACTGCGTGAGCTGATTCAACATGAGGCTTTACAAATTATAACGATGGAAGACCCAGTGGAGATATTTGAAGAGCGATTCTTGCAAACGGAAGTGAATGAAAAAGCCGGAATAACTTACGATTTGCTAATCAAATCTTCTCTAAGACACCATCCTGATGTCTTGATGATAGGAGAAATTCGTGATCAAGAGACTGCGCGCATGTCGATCCGAGGAGCGTTAACGGGGCATTTAATGATTGCGACCATCCATGCTAAGAATGCCCGAGGAGTTATCGCAAGACTACAGGAGTTAAGTATTAGCGATGAACAACTCAGACAAACCTTAATTGGTGTTATTTCTCAAAGACTTGTGCCGTCCGCAATACAAAAGGATACGCACTATTCACGAGCAGCAATCTTTGAGATATTGGCTAAAGAAGCATTAAACGGCGTATTACATAATAATCATACATTAAGTCAGCACGATACGTTGAATAATAAATTACGAAAGGCTTGGGCGTATGGTTACATTGATGAAGCAACGTATACAAAATTCGAAATTATCTAAGGATATAAAAATACCTAAGAACTTGCAAGCCTACTTATTGCAAACTTTAAGTGAGTTATTGTTAGAAGGCTTCTCTATTCATCAAAGTTTAGTTTTTATGCGTGTTCTGATGAGGAAACAAACAACGGCGATTGACTATATCATTAGGCAGTTGGAGTCGGGTATTTCCTTTGAAATGTCTTTACGTGCTTTAGGTTATTCAAATTCACTCATTGCTCAATTATTCTACGCCCAACGTCAAGGAAGATTTACTGAGTCATTAGCTGATGCGAGTAAGCAATTAAAAGAGGCCCATCATTATAAGCAGAAACTTGTAAAAACCTTAGTCTACCCATTATTTTTAGCGGTGGGATTAGTTGGGATGTTATTTGCTATGAGACAATTTCTTCTACCGCAAGTCGCTAGCTTTATTTCGCAAGAAGTGTATGATGAGCAGTATTTGGTACGAGTTTTAGTTTATTTCTTTACTTATTTGCCACAGATTTTTGGAATATTACTAGCCTTCGTGATAATTATCTATGGCGGCGTTGACATGTATTTGCTGAAACAAAGTGAAATGAGACGCTACCAAATATTAACTCGAATTCCATTAGTCGAAAAATGGGTAAGAAGTTACAGTTCCTATAAAGTATCAAAAGAAATTGGGCATTTCTTTTCTGGAGGGTATTCCATTCAACAAACGCTGACAGTAATCGTCGATTATCCGATTGATTCATTCTTAAGTGAACTAGCCATTGAAATACAAGAAAGAATGTTAAAGGGTGAAGACTTAGCTGTCATTCTAGATGAGTTAGATATCTTTACAAAGGAATTACCATTAGTAATTTACCAAGGTGAGTTAACGAGTCAAACAGCACAAAAATGTTATTTGTATTCAAGGAAAGTCTATTCAGATTTGATGAACGATATTCAAGCGAAACTTACTTTAGTCCAGCCAATATTGTTCGTCCTAATCGGAATTTTAGTCATGTCGATGTATTTATTGATGATGTTACCGATGTTAACGATGCAAGGTATATGAAAGGATATGAAACATTATGAAAAAATTCAAAAAATTAAATAAAAAGGCGTTTACTTTAATCGAAATGCTTATTGTGTTGGTCGTAGTAAGTCTGCTTATGGCAATTATTATTCCAAACGTCGCAGGACAAAGAGAGCGTATTAATGAACAGGCACGTACAAATATCGAAGAAGTAATTGAAACACAGTCAAGTACGTATCAAATGGTGAATGGGTCTGAGGCACCAGATTTACAAACATTATTTGATGAAGGATACATTACTGAACGACAACTCCAAGAAGCTCAAAATTTATTAACGAATGATACTGGTAACTAATATGTATGAGTAAAAAAGGCTATACGCTCATGGAGTCCCTGGTAGTACTCGTCCTACTTTCAGCCATGAGTTTGCTACTAATGTTTCGTCCCAATATCAACTTAAGTAAGCAAATTGAAAGTCGAATCTTCTTTGATGAAGTCATGAGTCACTTAAAGCAAGCTCAACAAATAGCAATCTTACAAAAGCGACTAATTTCAGTTGAGTTTCACGCCAGTTTAAATCAGTTAAGAATTAGAGATGCTTATAGTCAAGAAAGGATTGCGACGTTGGACGCTCCTGAACATATACAGTTTCAAACACCTTATATGTTTATGTATTTGCAAGGTGGGGGTGTGGATCAATTTAGAACGATTAGTTTTTATGACTATGATCGTAATCAACGAATTTATTTAGTCTTTCAGTTAGGGAATGGTCAATTTGAATTACAAACATAAAGCCGGATTTTCAATGATAGAAACGGTGATTGGTTTTTTCTTATTTAGTTCGATGATGCTCCTCTACTTGCCGGCTTATTATAATGAATTGAGGCGGATAGAGGATGCGGCACAGACGAGTCAAGTCTGGCGCTTATTCTCTGAATTAGTGGATGTCGAATTGGATGAGCAGATAGAAGATGAGGCGAAAGCACTTGTAAGCGAACAATTAATTCTAAATTGGGAAGCGTTAAATGAAGATAACGTGAGTGAATTCGCATGTGATTTAAATTATTGTTACATATCGTTAGAAGGCGGGAGTGAATTGTATGTCGAAATTCAAGACCTCAACTTTTAAAAAAGGATTTACTTTGTTAGAAGTAATAATCAGTCTATTCGTATTGAGTTTATTCATGCATTCTCTTATGACAATCTACAATAGTTACAACACAATTGAAACAGAAATTCGCACAGATCGCAGTGCGGATTTCTTACACTTTATGACGCTGCTTGAATTAGAATTGGAAAAATATACGGTGACTGGGGTCGATTCTAACATTATTCGCATTGAAAGTACTGAAACAAAGAGAAGTAGTCGCATCATCAACCAGAACAATAAAATTTATATCGCACCCGGTCATCAACCTTTATTGTACGACGTATATTCCTGGCAAGTATTTCAAGTTGCTAACAAAGTAACTGTGACGGTAACCTTTAATAATGGACAAGTCTTTTCAGGCTTCATTTCAGTGAAACTTAATAGCTAGTTAGAGGAGTATAATGATGCGAAATAACAAACAAGGAATGGTAATGGTTTACGTTATTGTCTTTTTACTCGTTAGCCAACTCATCTATTGGGGCTTACTGAGACTGAATCAAATCAACTTAAGTCGGTATTTGAATTTTAATGATTATTACACAGCAAATATTCAAGAAGAACTTGTGATGAATTTATTGCCACTGATTGAACAGATGGACGCACAAAACTTAGAAGAAGCCATTAAGATGCGCTTTAATGAGCAGGCTATAGCTTATATGCCGAAACAAGTCTTAGATCACATTGATTCACACAAGCAATTTGGTGTCTTACAATTAACAGCTAACCAACAATACGAGCAACTATATGTCTATACTCAAGAGGTATTTCTGCAAGATGCAGCACTAGACTATTGTGATGCATTCAATGCCATCGTTTGTAGTGGCGTGATTACACGACCAGGTCAAGTTGAAGGAACCAATCCAGAACTTGAAGCTTTATGGAAGGCGACAGAGGCATCTATATTAGACCAAGGTTTCCGTTTGAGTAAAGTTGATGACTTCCTACGAACATATGATTGGACTCCAGATGATATTAGACAGTTACAAATACAAACTAATCATGGTATCACAAGCTACTCCCGAACAAATGGGGTTGAAATGCGGTCAACGGAATTAATGCCACGGAAATTTAGTCGACGAGAACAAAGTGAACAAATGCGATATAACTACTCTGTTCGTTGGAGGGGCTACCTTTTTGAGAGAGAGTTCACTGAAGATATTTAAGCCATCCCTTCATTTAAATTAATAACAGCAACAAGTTTAACATCTATGTTTTATTTGATATAATACAACTATTGATTTAGAAAGAGGGCAAAGTATGAATAATAGAATAACTGAATTAAGATTAGAAATGAAAAAACAAAACTTAGACGCATTTTTAGTAACAGCGCCTAAAAATGTACGCTACTTATCAAGCTTCACAGGATCAGCGGGATTAATAGTCATTACACCTGAACATGAATACTTTATTACAGACTTCCGATATACTGACCAAGCCAAAGAGCAAGCGAAAGGGTTTGATGTCATTATCCATCAAGGAAAAATATATGAAGAAATTAGCGAACTTCTTAACGCAGAAGACGTTAGAGCTATGGGAATTGAAGCTGATGATATGAATGTATCAACTTATTCTCGTTTAAGTGACTTATTCGAACCAATGTTAGTTCAAACATCTGGCGTCATTGAAACGATTCGTGAAGTTAAAAGCGAAGACGAAATTGAAACGATTCGCGAAGCTTGTGACATTACTGACCAAGCCTTTGAACATATCTTAACGTTTATCAAACCAGGTGTTACCGAAATTGAAGTGGCGAATGAATTAGACCGCTTCTTAAAAGGTAAAGGGGCATCAGGCATGTCGTTTGATACAATTGTTGCCAGTGGCGTAAGATCATCAATGCCTCACGGTGTTGCCAGTGATAAAGTAATTGAACACGGTGATTTAGTAACACTTGACTTTGGTTGCTACTACAAAGGTTATACTTCAGATATGACTCGTACAATTGCTGTAGGTGAAGTAGATCCGAAATTAGAAGAGATTTACAATATCGTCCTAGAAGCACATAACCGTGTAATTGCTGGAACTAAAGCAGGGATGACTGGTAAAGAAGTCGATGCCCTTGCACGTGATTACATTACCGAGAAAGGTTATGGACCAAACTTTGGTCATACAACAGGTCATGGGATTGGTTTAGATGTTCATGAAGGACCAGCGGTTGCTAGCCGAAATGAAAAACCATTAGTTGAAAACAATATCATTACCAATGAACCTGGTATTTATGTCTCTGGTTTAGGTGGCGTTCGTATTGAAGATGACTTAATTGTTAAAACAGACGGGGTAGAAAGTTTAAACCGTAGTCCTAAAAAATTAATAATTGTATAGCACTTTCTTAGAAATTCCGCTACAATAAGGAAAATGCGAACATAGATGAGTAAAGTATATAAAGGAGGGCTATTATGGCTAAAATAACCGAAGTACCATTTGAAACTCAAGCGAAAGAAAATTTAGGTGAAATTAAAATTACCACAGGTGTCCTAGAATCAATTGCCGCTCAAGCAGCAAGCGAAATCGAAGGTGTTGCCTCTAAAGTAACAGGCTTCCAAAAAGAAGTAGGAAACTTCTTAGGGATGGACCGTGACCGTATTAATACAAAAATCAAAACTGAAAACAATTCAATCGTTGTCGACGTTGAAATCCGTGTTCTTTATGGTTACTCAGTACCTGAAATTGCTATCGCAATCCAAGATAAAGTGAAAGAACAAATTCTATTCATGACTGACTTAGCAGTGACAGAAGTGAATGTTCACGTTATAGCAGTTGAAACTGAAGCTTCAGAATCAGACGCAAGTATTGTTGAAGAAGCTGTTGAAACAATTGGTGAAGCTTTTGAGTAAGAAAGTAGTGAAACGACGTGAAGTGCGTCAAGTTGTTGTCCAAACACTTTATCAGATGATTTCAGCTCACAAAGATTTAGATATCAATGAAGCTGTGGCTTATGCATTGGAAGCAGGCGTATTTCCTGAAGAAGGCTATGAAGGTATCGATAATGAATACTTTTATGAGCTCATCGAAGGGGTTCGTTCAAAAGAAACCGAAATTGATAAACTCATTGAACCTTATTTAACAGGTTGGAGTTTAGATCGAATCGCACGCATTGATTTAATTATTTTACGCGTTGCATTCTATGAAATCTTTTTCGTCTCAAAAGAAGAAGTTCCAAATAATGTAGCAGCTGACGAAGCGATTGAATTAAGTAAATTCTTTAGTGACGACAAATCACGTCAATTCGTGAGTGGTGTTGTTGCAAAAGTTTTAGATGATACAAAAGCCGAAGCAGATAACGAATAAGCACAAAACGCGATCCATTCAGTTGGATGGCGTTTTTTGCTATCTAATACTAAATATTATTCACATTTACGAAAAATGTATGAATAATATTTGCAGAAATGTCTCAAAGTAAAATAAAGAAATGTTCTGTGATATAATAAGGGTACATAAAAATTATAAATGGGGTATATAAATGAAAAAGAGATTACTATTATCAGCAATGATTGCCTTAGTCGGTGCACCATTAGCTCAACCAGTATTAAACTTTAATACAGATGGTATTCAACACGTTCAAGCACAAGAATTACAATTAGTTGCCTTAGGTGGATCATTAGATCAAAACCAAGCACAAAAAACATTACAATTGTTAGGTGCAAACGCTGTTGATTCAAGCAACATTATCTATGTTGATGGAACGATGATTAACCAATACTTACAAGACGGTTCAGGTCCAGGAACAGTAGTATACTCAAGTGCATACATCCAAGGTATGAACGAAGGCTACGGTGTTCAAGTTCAAATCGTCACACCGCAAAACATTACTGGCGTATCAGCAACAACTTACCAAAATGCTGCAATTACTGCCGGTGCACGTAACGCTCAAATCCGTATCGCAACAGTATCTCCTGTAACAGGTGAAGGAGCTTTAGCGGGTGTTTATGCGTTACTAGAGCAACAAGGTGTTGCATTAAATCCTGAAGATGTTCAAGTAGCTCAAAATGAAATTTCGTTAGTAAATGAAATTATTGATAGCGAAGGAGCAACGATTTCTGATTCACAAGTCAACCAAATGATTTCAGAAATCAAACAAGAAATTGTAAATACTAATATTAATGCTGAAAACTCAGACGTCAATGTTGATAACAGTGAAGAAACTAACACAAATATCAATAATATCGTCAACAACATTACAAACAATTACGGCGTATCTGATGAAGAATTACAACTTGCTTTAGAACAATTCGCACAAGAGTTTGCTAAAACTGAAGCGGCACAATCTGAAGATACAATTGGCCAACTTGAACAAAGTATCCAAGAAGATTGGACAGATGTGTTAGCTGGCTTAGAAGGTTCAGTTCCAGCTGAGGAATTATTAGCTGCTGAACGTGTGGACTTCTCGGACACTGAAACTTATCACCCAATCTTACAAGCATTCTCGGATGAACTATATCGAGTGATTGAAGCTGGTGAAGTTGTTGACCGTGTTTATAGCGATACATTTATCTTTGAAGCAATGTCTCCAGATTTAACATCTGAAGAAAAATCTGCTTTAAACCACTTAAGAACAGTAATGTATCAATACGCTGCGAACCAAGATGAATTTATTGCATCTGGTGAGTATCAACCTGGTTTTACAAGCATTAAAGAAAACTGGACAAACAAATTAAACGCTTTTGAAGGCTTAAAAGCATCAGATCCAGTTCAAGCAGAAATTATTTCACGCTTAGCGATTGCTACTGGTCGCGCACCGCAAGTGTATAACTATGTGAATCCAACTCAAGAAGGAACTGTTATTTCATTAGAAAACATGTGGGATAATCCAGCGGGCAACCAAGCTGATTTCACAATATATTCATTTGACGTTGCGACCGACGAGATGAGTGAATTAGATGTTGTAACGAATGAGATGGTTCCATTACAAGCTGCTTACGACTTTAACGCTATCTACGGAGTTTCTGTAGAGAACTTATACCAATCACAAGTTGAAATTCCAACAGACTACACTCTTCCTGGTTATGTTCCAGAAGAATCAGAAGTAGAAGAAACAAGTTCAGAAGAAGAGACAAGTGAAGATGAAGTTTCATCTGAAGAGTCACTTCCAGAAGACGTTCCTTCTGAGGAAGTTCCAGTTGAAGAAGAGCCAGGTGAAGACTTATCAGAAAGTGAAGCAACTGAAACGGAAGAACAATCTGTAGAGGAATTAACTGATACTGTTGAATAATCAACCAGTTAGATTCTCAATCACAATTCAATAAATAAGCATCGAACTTTAAATATTATTAACTCAGCTAATTTGCTGAATATAATATTTAAAGTTCATTTTTGTGATTAAAACGTATGTCCTAAACAATTCGAACGATATGGGCAGTTACTTACTTTAAATGTCGACTAAGATTGTTAGATTTTACGAATTCAGTTATACTGAGTCTACGAATTAAAGTGACCGATGGGTTTTATAGATATCGGTTAATCTAGAATTTAAATTGCAGAAAGAAGGCGATACAATGTCTAAAACTCTAGTCTTAGATGGAAAGCAATTATCGTTACAACTACGTGAAGAATATAAACATGCGGTAGAAAAGCTGAAGGGAAAGCATATCATCCCGAAATTAGTCGTAATTACTGTTGGTGAAGATCCAGCAAGTAAAATTTATGTTGGGCAAAAAGAAAAAACGGCTCAATATATTGGCTTTGATTTTGAGTGGCTCACTTTAGAAGATTCGATTACTCAAGCTGAATTACATGAAACGATTGAAGGGTTAAATGATGACCCAACAGTCACTGGGATGATTGTTCAATTCCCACTACCAAAACATTTAAGTCAAGTGGCAGTCACAGAAGTTATTCGACCAGATAAAGACGTTGATGGCTTTCATCCTTATAATATGGGGAAAATTGTCGAAGGCACTGGCGATTTATATCCTTGTACACCAAGAGGAATTTTACGTTTACTTGACCGTTACAATATCGATATTAAAGGGAAAGACGTTACTGTTGTAGGTTACAGCCAAATTGTTGGAAAACCATTGTCGATTTTATTAGCTAATAAAGGCAGTACTGTCACAATTACACATCTCTTAACGCGAGAATTGCATCAACATTTAATTCATGCCGATGTTGTCATGGTCGCTGCCGGTTCACCGCATCTGGTGAAAGAAGAGGATTTAAAAGAGGGCGCGATTGTCATTGACGTTGGGATTAATCGTTTAGATGATGGGAAACTCGTCGGGGATGTTGAATATGAAGGGGTATTTGATAAAGTGAGTGCCATTACTCCAGTACCTGGTGGCGTTGGTCCAATGACGGTAGCGATGTTAATGGAACAAACGATTCTATGTGCCTGCATTCAACATGGATTAAATAGCGAGGACTATATAGACGGAGTTAGTTTATGAGTGAAAAAAACCAAGAGTACTTAACAGTACAGGCGTTAACCAAATATATTAAAAGAAAATTTGATGTCGATCCACATTTACAACGAGTGTTTGTTGTAGGAGAGGTTTCAAATTTTCGCTTGAGACCCAATTCTCATCAATATTTTAGCTTGAAAGATGAAGGAGCAAGAATTAGTGCAGTGATGTATCGTTCGGCTTTTCAACGCGTCAAGTTTAATATTGAAGAAGGAATGAAAGTATTCGTTACCGGAAAGATTACTTTATATGAACCCTCTGGCGCATATCAAATCGTGATTGATAGTATTCAACCAGATGGTATTGGTGCTTTATATCAACAACTTGAACAATTAAAAGAAAAATTCAACAAAGCCGGTCTATTTGATCGATCTAAATTACCAATTCCACGCTTTCCTAAGAAAATTGCAGTTATAACGAGTCCAAGTGGAGCAGTAATTAGAGACATTATTACGACCATCAATCGTCGCTATCCCATCGTTGAAATCACTGTCATTCCAACCAGAGTACAAGGGAAAGAAGCCGCTGGAGAAATCGTGACAGCCTTCAATAAAGTGAAAGATAGACAAGACGAATTTGACACAGTCATTGTTGCACGTGGTGGAGGTTCTATTGAGGACCTTTGGTGCTTTAATGACGAGCAAGTCGCGATGGCTATTCTAAATTGCCCGATTCCAGTAATATCTTCAATTGGTCACGAAACAGATACAACCTTGTCTGATCTTGTGGCTGACATTCGAGTTGCAACCCCAACTGCTGCGGCTGAAATTGCTGTACCAGTCTTACAAGAAGTATTAACTTACTTAACTCAGATAGATGAGCGCGTATTTTATTCAATGAATCAACGCATTCAATATTTGCGAAAGTATTATGAGCGCTTTGCCCAATCTTATGTTATGACTCAACCTGAGAGATTATATCAACCATACATGCAACAGCTAGACTTAGCGGTCGAAAGATTGAATAATAACAAAGATATTTACTTTACAGAGCAAAAAAATCAAGTAAATGTGTTGAAACAACGACTGTCCTTACAACAACCGCAAGGGCTTATTAATCAATATCAAAAAGATTTAACGGCTTTTACGAAACAATTAAATCGTAATATGGAACAATTTCAATACAATAAGAAAGTTGTCTTTGGCAATCTCATGCAATTGCTTGATGCATATAGCCCATTAAAGAGCGTTCAAAGGGGTTATGCTGTCGTGACATCAAAAGATAACATTGTAAAACATATCACTGAAGTTGAAAAAGATGATATGATTAAGGTGAATTTAAGTGATGGACAAATCGAAGCGCAAGTAACAAAAACATCCACAGACAATATATTTCAACAGCTTTCTGATACAGAGAAGGAGTAAACAATGGCAAAAACAAAACAACCAGAAAATTTCGAAGAAGCATTACAAGAATTAGAACAAATTGTATCTCAACTTGAAAAAGGCGATTTACCTTTAGAAAAAGCGTTAGAATCTTTCCAACGCGGTGTAGAATTAAGCCAATATTGCCAAAAATCTTTAACTGATGCAGAAAGCACAGTCGCTAAGATGATGACAGACAAAGGCGATGTTGAATTAGATAGAGAGGTTATGAATGATTAAGCAAGATTTAAACGATTTAAGAAATGTATTTGAAACTGAATTAGACAAACATATTCGCCTTCTTCAAACTCCGATTGAAATGTTAAAACCAATGATTTATTCATTAAAAGGTGGCGGCAAACGACTACGTCCGTTACTATTACTGGCTATCTTAAACGCAGAATCAGAGAAACATATGAAAAAAGGAGCAACTACAGCGGTTGCTTTAGAATTTATTCATACGTATTCTTTAATTCATGATGATTTACCAGCGATGGACAATGATGACTTGAGACGGGGTCAACCAACCGCTCATATTAAATTTGATGAAGCGACAGCTATCCTAGCAGGGGATGCATTATTAACGGATGCATTCAGTTTAATTAGCGACGATTCAAAATTAAAGAGCAAGCAAAAAGTAAAAATTATTTCTTTACTGAGTTCTTCCGCAGGTTCACACGGGATGGTCGCAGGTCAACTAGGGGACATGCAAGCGGAGAATAAAGAAATTACGTTAGAAGAATTAAATCAAATTCATGAATTTAAAACGGGGAAATTATTTACCTTTGCGACACAAGCCGCAGCCATTATTGGAGAATTCAGTCCTGAAGTTGAAGAGTTATTAGTAAACTTTGGTGAAACTTTTGGCGTTTTATACCAAATTCACAATGATTTACTTGACGTGATTGATGACAGTACGTTATCTGGAAAAGGACATTCAAGTGATGAATTTAACAAGAAATCAACCTATCCAAACTTACTTGGTTTAGAAGAATCAAAAGAAGTTTTAGGTCAAGAACGCGAAAAAGCTGAAAAAATTATTGAAAAAATTACTAAGTTGAGTGGAACGGATTACAGTATTTTAAATAAATTTCTCTCATTTACAGATATAGACTAAGGAGTCATATGAAAAAAGAACGATTAGATAAATTAGTGGTTCAATCTGGACTAACAGACACACGTGAGCAAGCGAAACGCTTGATTATGGCAGGGCAAATTTATGATGCGAATAACCAGCGCTATGATAAACCAGGTGAGAAGATTGATATTACAAAAGAGTTGCATATTAAAGGAAAGACCATCCCATATGTGAGTCGCGGAGGCTTAAAATTAGAAAAAGCGATTAAACATTTTGGTATCGATATGACTGATCATATCTTACTTGATATAGGTTCTTCTACCGGTGGTTTTACGGATGCAGCCTTACAAAACGGTGCAAAGTTAAGTTATGCCTTGGATGTAGGCTATAATCAATTAGCTTATAAATTACGTCAAGATGAACGAGTGGTAGTGATGGAGCGTCAAAACTTCCGTCATTCAGTGCCTGAGGATTTCACGGAAGGAACGCCAACAATCGCGAGTATTGATGTCTCGTTTATTTCACTCGGATTAATTTTACCACCACTTATTCCAATCTTAGAACAAGACGGATCGGTATTAGTGCTTATTAAACCACAATTTGAAGCAGGACCAGAGCGTGTCGGTAAAAAAGGGATTATTAAGGATATGACTGTTCATAAAGATGTCTTACATGAAGTCATCGATATGATGTGCCGTATCGGCTATACCATCGAGAATTTAACTTATTCACCAATTACTGGTGGCGAAGGAAACATTGAATTTCTCGCCCATATTAAAAACTCAAAAGAATTGAACAATGATAGTAAAGCAAACATAAATATTGAAGAGATAGTGCAAACAGCACACGATAATTTATAAAAACCAATGGGGTGAAGTTATGCTACAAAGTTTAACAATTGAGAATTTTGCGATTATTGAAGCAGTGAATATTGATTTTACCGAAGGGATGACGGTTCTTTCAGGTGAGACAGGAGCCGGGAAATCAATTATTATTGATGCCCTAGGTATTCTTTGTGGTGGTCGTGGGTCAAGTGGTTATATTCGACACGGAGACGATAAATTATTAATTGAAGGCTTATTTACTTTTGAGCAAATACCTGAAGACTTAGAAGATGTCCTAGTCGAATTTGGATTAGAGGTTAATATAGCCATGGATGGTTTGATTATTCGACGAGAAATTAATAAATCAGGGAAAAATACCATTCGAATTAATGGTCAATTAGCTAACGTCACCTTACTCAAAGAAATAGGGAACTATCTCGTAGATATTCATGGACAAAATGAACATCAAGAATTGTTAGACCGTACAAAGCATTTATCTTTATTGGATAATTATGGCAATAAAAGAATTAAAAAAGAGTTGGAGAACTATCAGAAAGCTTATATGACTTATAGCCAACTTCGTAAAGAGTGGCTAGATGCTCAGCAATCTGATACGAATGACCGCCAACGAGTAAACTTCCTTGAATTTCAAATTAATGAGATCGAAGAAGCGCAAATAGTTATTGGTGAAGATGAGGAACTCGAAGAGATGAGTAAACAATTGCAACACGCTCAACAAATTAATCAAAATATGAGCACTATTAATAGTTTACTTAGCGAATCAGATCAAAGTGTCATCACGCAATTAGATCAAATCTTGTTACTATTAGAAGAGATTAAAGATTATCAACCCCAACTCTCAAACATCCATGACAGACTCTCGTCATCTAAATATGATTTAGAAGAATACAGTCATCAATTGGCCGCACTTGATAATGACTTCGATGAAGAAAATCAAACCATTGATCAAGTTGAAGACCGATTAGGCGAATTAAGTCGCTTAAAGCGAAAGTATGGGATGGAATTAAGTGAGATATTAGATTATTTCAACCAAATATCTGAAGAAGTTTATCAAATTATTCATCGGGAAAGTTATCTTGCTGAACTTGAAGCTCAATTGAGTGAAGCTTATCAAAGTGCGTTAGATAAAGCTAAACAACTTAATGACAAAAGACAATCCATTGCCCAAGATTTAATTTCAGCTATTGAAGCAGAATTAAAAGACTTGTATATGGAGAATAGCCGCTTTACAGTTCGATTTAGTGAACCTAGTATTGATACTGCTTTAAGCATGGTTAACATCGATGAAAATGTGAGATTAACACCAGCTGGATTTAATAGTGTGGAGTTTTATGTCGCAACTAACCTGGGAGAAGATCAAAAACCATTAGTTCAAGTCGCTAGTGGGGGAGAGTTATCGCGTTTTATGTTGGCATTGAAGACCGTATTTAGTCGCGAAACATCACCCAAAGTGATGGTATTCGATGAGATAGATACTGGAGTCTCTGGCCGAGTTGGACAAGCCATCGCTGAAAAGATTCGCGAAGTATCCCAATACCATCAAGTATTTTGTATTACACATCTCCCACAAGTAGCAGCGATTTCGAATAAACAATTGTATATCTTTAAGCAAGTCGAAGATCAAAAGACAGTCACAAATGTGAAGCAATTATCACCGAATGAACGCATTGAAGCCATAGCACTCATGCTCTCAGGAAGAGATATGACTCAAACATCACTTCGTATGGCTAAAGAATTATTAAAAGAATATCACCCAATGAAAAAGTAAGTATAAAGGATAATGTACATGGATTTAAAATCAATATCGATACTCGTCATAGCAGGACCTACAGGTGTAGGAAAGACGCAACTGAGTATTAATTTAGCGAAAGAATTTAATGGTGAGATTATCAATGGCGATAGTCTGCAAGTGTATAAGCACTTAGATATCGGAACAGGAAAAATTACGCCTTCTGAAATGGACAGCGTTCCCCATCATATGCTTGATATTCTTGAAGTTTCAGAACCTTATAACGCAAGTGAATTTAAACATGAAGCTACAAAATTAATCAAAGAAATTCATCAAAGAGGGAAACTACCAATAATTGTCGGTGGAACAGGACTCTATTTAGAAGGCTTGTTATACGACTTAGAATTTGGGAGAGACGATAGCCAAGATGAGGTAGTTCGAAAAGAGTTAGAAGAACAAGCGTCAGAATTAGGTGATTTAGCCATGTGGAACCGATTGAACGAACTCGATCCAGAAGCAGCCAGGAAAATCCCATACCAAAACGTTCGTAGAACCATTCGCGCGCTTGAGGTTATTCAAGTAACGGGAAGGTCTTTTTCCAGTCAAACAGGACACGACACAAAAGAATCGGTATTTAATGAATGCTTATTAGTATTAAATCGCGAACGAGAAGCATTATATGATAGAATAAATTTAAGAGTGCATGAAATGGTCAAAGCCGGCTTAGAAAACGAGGCAAAATGGTTATATGATCAGGCAGAAGGTGCCGATTGGCAAAGTGTGAAAGGTATCGGCTATAAAGAATGGTGGCCTTACTTCAATAATCAAATGGATAAAGAAGAAGTCATTGAAACAATTCAACAAAACTCCAGACGTTATGCCAAACGACAATTAACGTGGTTTAGAAACCGTATGAAGCACCCACAATGGATCGATATGACGAATGAAGAACGCGCAATAAACGAAGCTTCACGTATAGTGAAAGAACATATAGAGAATAATTGAAAGGTTGATAAAAAAATATGATAGAGACTGAAAATCACCCCGAGAGGGTACTTATAGTCGGAGTACAAACAGAAAACATTTCAGATTTAAAATTTGAAACGATCATGAAAGAAATGAAGGCACTAACTGAGACAGCTAATGGTCTACCGGTTGGAGAAATCACTCAAAAATTAAGACGCATCGATCAGAAATCCGTCGTAGGTAGTGGAAAACTAATGGATGTTCGTGATTTTGTCATTAACTCTGATATTGATTTAGTTATCTTTTTAAATAGATTATCACCAAACACAAATATGTATTTAGAAGAACAACTTGACGTAAAAGTCATTGACCGTGTACAATTGATTCTTGATATATTTGCTCAAAGAGCGCGAAGCCAAGCAGGGAAACTTCAAGTTGAACTAGCTCAATACCAATATTTACTTCCAAGAGTCATCGGACAAGGGACATCATTATCTCGACTAGCCGGTGGGATTGGAACTAGAGGACCCGGTGAGACTAAACTAGAACAAGATCGTCGTGTCATTCGAGGTCGCATTCATACGATTGAGAAAGACTTGAAACAATTGGAAGAACACCGTGAAAGAACGCGTATTAGAAGACAGTCAGGGCGAGAATTTAATATTGGTCTAGCAGGTTATACAAACGCAGGGAAATCAACCTTGTTACGCGAATTAACTGAAAGTGAGACGTATGTTCAAGACCAATTATTCGCAACCTTAGACCCTTTAACGCGTAAGTTAGAAATTAACGGTCATGATGCCTTCACTATTACAGATACGGTAGGTTTTATTGATGAACTACCTACAGAATTAATTCATGCATTTAATTCAACATTGGAAGAGATTCGCTTTGTGGATTTATTAATCCACGTCGTAGATGCCTCTCATCCAGCAAGCAATATGCATGAAGATACCGTCGTAGAGTTGTTAAAAGAGTTAGATATGTATCATATCCCAGTCTTAACTGTCTACAACAAGATAGATAAAGCAGATTCAGGTTTCGAACCGACATTGCAACCAAACGTAACTATCTCTGCACTGGACAAAAAAGGTATTGAAACTTTAAAACAAGCGATTTGGGATATCTGTATATCGAATGCAGAAGAATTCCAAGTAGAAATTCAACCTGAAGAAGCAGAATTATTAGCGCTATACCGACAAAAAACTTTAATAAAAGACATTGAATTTAATGAAGAATATCAGTATTATATACTATCGGGATATCGACGACGTCTAACTGATATAAGAAATGAGGAATAATATGATAACAATGAAAGATTTTGTTCCTGAAAAAGAACCAATCTTAAGAGAAAAAGCTAAGCCAGTAGAGTTTCCAATCAATGAAGAATTGAAAGAGACAGCTGTGGCTATGAGACAATTCTTAATAAACAGCCAAGATTCAGAAACGGCTGAAAAATATAACTTGCGTCCAGGCGTAGGAGTAGCAGCACCACAAATTGGTATCGACCAACAAATATTTGCTGTATATCTAATGGATTATGATGAAGAGGGAAATGAAACTGAACCTCTGATTGATGAAATCTTTGTTAATCCAAAAATCATAAGCCATGCGGTTCAAAAAGTAGCGTTGAAAGAGGGCGAAGGCTGTCTCTCAGTTCCTCGCGAAGTACCAGGAATCGTTCCAAGACCTAAACGTGTAACGGTTAAATATAATGATTTAGAAGGTAACGAAAAGAAAATTCGTTTAAGAGATTATGAAGCGGTGGTTGTACAGCACGAAATTGATCACATAAAAGGAATCTTATTCTACGATCATATTGACGAAAAAACACCTTGGGAACCAGATGAAGATACAACATTGATTTAGTGAAAAATATCGACAACTCTTTTAATATTGTTATTGACAATTCAGTCAATCATGGGCTATACTATAAGAGTTGTCAGTATTGATTTGGTCTAGTAGCTCAGCTGGATAGAGCATTCGCCTTCTAAGCGAACGGTCGCAGGTTCGAATCCTGCCTAGATCGTACAGAAACATTGATATGACGCGCATTGTATCATGACGTTCTAACTGGGGGTAAGTTGTTTTATGAAACCCCCCCTAAAAGTCGGCTATTATAAGCTTGTCGTATCATGCTGAAATAGGATTATATTGTTGACTGAATAAACCTCTTACTTACTAAAGTAGGAGGTTTTTTTGCTTTTAAAAAATTTTAGATAGAACATCTATCTGAGAATAGTAACATTTTCCCGAAAGGTGTATAGTAGTAATTATCAAAAAAGGTAGGTGATCGGCATGGAATATAAACTCATAACTAAAGACGAAGAAGCAGCATTGAATTTACCGAATGAGCCGGTTGAATTATATGGCAAGTTAGTTGTTTCATTAAATAAGAAACAATGGACTTATAAAGAAGAATTGTTCGAGCAAGATGAAGAACAAACTTTTCCTGAAGAGAACTATATATATGAAGAGATTGTTGTAAAAGGATTTGCGATTGGAGCTTTTCAAGATTCAAAATGTGTCGGCTTAGCTGTCTTTGAACATCAATGGAATAAGTATATGTACTTAGCTGATTTAAAAGTAACAAAAGAATATCGCCGATTTGGACATGGTCAAGAGTTAATTAAACAGGGCTTCATAGAAGCTCAAAGTCTAGGTTATAAAGGCTTATTCACTATTGGACAAGATAATAATTTAGGCGCTTGTAAATTTTATTTAAATCAAGGTTTTGAGATAGGTGGCTTTAATAATCGCGATTATGATTTTACTCAGCAAGAGGGAAAATCAGATATATATTTCTATTTAAATGAGATGAGAAATTAGAGACCTTTATTAAAATATTTTCATAAAAGACAAAGCTGTGTTATAATGACTTATACGAAAAGAGGAGTGACACATAATGACAAATAATTATATGACGCGTGTTTATGACAAATTATCAAAAACTTTTGAGCATGAAACAGAATTTTTACAAGCTGTGAAAGATTTTCTTGATGCAATTGAACCAGTGATTGAAAAACATCCTGAATATGAAGATTTGGCAATACTTGAACGAATCACTGTGCCAGAAAGAATTATATCTTTCCGTGTTCCTTGGGTAGATGACCGAGGGAAAGTTCAAGTGAATCGTGGTTACCGTGTGCAATTTAATTCCTTAAATGGACCTTATAAAGGTGGTATTCGCTTCCATCCATCAGTAAACCAAAGTATCATGAAGTTTCTTGCTTTTGAGCAAATCTTCAAAAATTATTTAACAGGTCTACCAATCGGTGGAGGTAAAGGTGGTGCTGATTTTGATCCTAAAGGGAAATCAGACAATGAAGTGATGAACTTTACTCAAAGTTTTATGACTGAATTACAAAAATACATTGGTGCTGACGAAGATGTGCCTGCCGGTGATATTGGTGTAGGTGCACGAGAAATTGGGTACATGTTTGGACAATACAAACGCTTAAACGCTAAGACTCCGGGTGTATTAACTGGGAAACCTATTCCAGCTGGAGGGAGTCAAGGACGTGCTGAAGCAACGGGTTACGGATTAATTTACTTCTTATTAGAAATGTTGACTGAAGTGAATGAAACACTAGAAGGTAAACGAGTGATTATTTCTGGTTCTGGGAATGTTGCTTATTATGCTGCGAAGAAAGCCATGGAACTTGGTGGTGTAGTTGTTTCTTTTAGTGATTCAGATGGGGCAATTTATGCTGAAAATGGTATCGATTTAGATACGGTAAAACAAATTAAAATTGATAACCGTGGAAGAATTAAAGAATATATTGATGCTCATTCAGATGCTGAGTATTTTGAAGGTTCACTTTGGGATCATGATATTAAAGCAGATATTGCCTTACCATGTGCAACTCAAAATGAAATTAACGAAGAACAAGCCCAACGTTTAGTTGATAATGGAATTAAATTTGTCGCTGAAGGGGCAAATATGCCAAGCCATACAAATGCAGTAAAAGTATATAAAGAAAACAAATTATACTATGGGCCTGGTAAAGCCGCTAACGCTGGTGGGGTTGCGGTATCTGCGCTTGAGATGAGTCAAAACTCACAACGACTAAGATGGACAACGGAAGAAGTTGACGAGAAACTTAAAGTCATCATGAAAGATATCTTCAAACAAGCATTAGATGCAAGTAATGCTTATGACTTAGATCATGATTATGCTGCCGGAGCAGATATTGCATCATTTGAAAGTATTGCTAAATTAATGATTATGAATGGTGTCGTATAAGACACACGAAATAATAAGCTATTGGGTGAATTTTTCATCTGATAGCTTATTTTATTTTCAAAAATCTCAGGGACATTTTTCATATTTCCACACTTTAAATACGACCCAACACATATCTTCAACAAAATAAAGCTATAATAATACTTAAAACGATTACACAATATAACAATAATGATTTGAATAATCGCCATTCCTAATAGTTTCTATCGGCTTAAAAAAACTTTAAACTTTTATAGTTTGACAACCAAACTAATTTCATTTATTATTTGACTATCAAATAGTTTGAATATCAAACGAAGTTGATGAGAGGTGATAATGAGTGGATAATGGGACCGTTACAAAAATTAACGATTATTTGGTCCAAATATTTAATGAAGTACTATTAATTGAAGAAAATTCGCTTAGACAAAGTGAGTTTTCAGATCTAACTATTAAAGAGATGCATACTATTGAAGCAATTGGTCTTAAAGGAAATTTAAGTTCATCACAAGTAGCAGAGAAATTATCTGTCACTAAAGGTACTTTGTCTGTGTCCATACAAAATCTTGTGACAAAAGGCTATGTTGAACGGGTGCGTTTAGAAGAAGATCGTCGAGTTGTTAGACTTAAGTTGTCTAAAAAAGGAAAACTACTCTTTCGCTTGCACCGCAAATTCCATCTAGATATGGTAAGAGATACAATCGCAGGTCTAGATAAAGAAGAAGCGGAAATGTTAATTAAGGGATTAGGTAATCTACATAATTTCTTAAATGACATTAAAGAGAAATTGTAGAAAAGGAAGATGATATGAGTCGTATTATTGCTACAGGAGCGTATTTACCGGAGAAAGCTGTATCAAACACAGAATTAATCGAAGTAAATCAGTTAGACTCATCCACAGAATGGATTGAGCAACGAACTGGTATAAAACAACGTTTTTTTGCAAATGATGAAGAGACAGTGGCGAGTATTGCGACAAATGCCGTAGACGATTTACTTAGTAAACTGGATGAAGATATTCGACATGACATTAAGTTGATTATAGTTGCAACAATGTCTCAAAGAGAATATACACCATCGACAGCCAATAAAGTGCAGTTAAATCTGAATTGTCACAATGCCATTAGTTTTGATATTAATGCCGCATGTAGTGGATTTGTCTATGCATTGGATATTGCTGAGAAAATGTCAAAATCATTTTCATCTGGCTACACATTAGTGATTGGTGCTGAGAAGATGAGTCAGATTTTAGATTTCAATAATCGGGCTACGTCTATCTTATTTGGTGATGGCGCTGGGGCATTGTTAATTGCCAATGACGGCGAAGGTTTACCTGAATATGATAGTTGTTTGAATTCTCGTGGCGATGAAAATCTATCCATCGCAGTAGCTCCTAATGAAGAAGGAGATATTACTTTGACGATGAATGGACGCGAAGTGTTCAATTTCGTTCAAAGAACGGTTCTTCCGTCATTAGATCAATTTGTAAACAAACAAGAAACTTTAGATTATATCGTTAGTCATCAAGCGAATTTCCGCTTTATAAAGATGATGTCCAAAAAACTAAAGATGGATTTATCAAAAATACCATCGAACATAGACCGTGTTGGGAATGTATCTGCTGGAAGTATTCCAATTTTATTAAATGAAATGGTTGAAGCAAAACAAATCAGACTAGATGGCACTCAAAGTGTTGTTATGATTGGTTTTGGTGCAGGCTTAACATGGGGCGAAGTACACACAAAATTATAAAAATTATTGGAGGAAAATATTATGTTTGAAAAAATTAAAGAAATTATCGTGGATCAATTAGGTGTAGAAGAGAATGAAGTAACCTTAAAAACTAGCTTTGAAAACGACTTAGAAGCGGATAGCTTAGATATCTTCCAAGTAATCAATGAAATCGAAGACGAATTCGATATTACAATTGATACTGACCAAGACTTAAAAACAGTTGGAGATTTAGTTAGTTACGTTGAAGGATTAGACAAATAATTTTTCTCGTTAGATAAAGGAAGGTATATATGAAGACAGCCATTACAGAATTACTAAACATTGAATATCCTATTGTTCAAGGTGCAATGGCATGGGTTGCTGATGCAGATTTAGCGAGCGCAGTATCCAATGCTGGTGGATTAGGCGTTATAGGAACAGGACATGACCCTGTTGAATTAGTTCGAGAAAAAGTTGAATTAATGAAGTCAAAAACTGACAAACCATTTGCAGTGAATGTCATGCTTTTAAACGCAAATACCCAAGAGGTTGTTGATTACTTAATCGAATCTGGAATAAAAATCATCACAACAGGTGCAGGAAACCCTGCGAAATACATGCAAAGATTTCACGATGCAGGTATTAAAGTGATTCCAGTTGTAGCTTCAGTCGCTCTTGCGCGACGTATGGAGAAAATTGGAGCTGCCGCTGTTGTTGTTGAAGGGATGGAAGCTGGGGGACATATCGGTAAATTAACGAGTTTAGCCCTTTTAGCTCAAGTCACAGAAGTTGTAACGATTCCTGTCATTGCTGCAGGAGGATTCGGAGATGGTCGTGCTTTAGCAGCAGCTTTAATGCTAAGTGCTGACGGTATCCAAGTGGGTACACGTTTCGTTGTTGCAGATGAATCAAATGCTCATGATAACTTTAAGGACGCGATCCTTAAAGCAAGTGACATTGATACTGTTGTAACAGGTCAGATTACAGGACATCCAGTCCGAGTTCTGAGAAACCGACTAACAAAAGAATATTTACAAGTCGAGAAAGAAATCACAAGTCTTCCAGGTCAAGACTTTTCACGGTTGGAGCAAATGGCTCAAGGCGCTTTAAGAAAGGCCGTTGTGGAAGGCGATACAGTAGGTGGATCAATGATGGCTGGCCAGATTGCCGGTTTAATTAAAGAAAGACAAACTGTTAAAGAAATTATCGAAGATTATATTCAAGTAGCGAAAGAAACATATAAGGAAAAAGCAAATTATTTTGAAGCTTAATTGAAAGGGTGATTTTATGAAATTGGCTATTATATTTAATGGTCAAGGTGCACATTATGAAGGTATGGGAATGGGTTTTGTCGAAGCATTTCAAGAAGCAAAAGAAATCTTCACTCAAGCAGAAGACATCACTCAATTACCGATTCAAACGTGGATCAATTCTGATATCAATCAATTGGCTTTAACAAAAAATGCTCAACCTGCAATCGTTACAACAAGCTTAGCTATTTATGAATCGATTAAAACTAAACTCCCAGCCATACAATATATGGCTGGGTTAAGTTTAGGTGAGTATAGTTCTTTAATTGCCAGTAACATATTAGAACTTGACGAAGGATTAAATTTAATCAAAAAGCGTGGAGATATTATGTCCGCGTACTGTGAACACATCGAAAAGGATGCAAGTTACCTTATGGCAGCAGTAATTAATATGCCCATCGATGAAATTAAGACACTTGTTGAAAGTATTCATACTGAAGAGACGCCTATATATATTGCTAATTACAACTCGCCGACTCAAATTGTCGTCGCAGGCATAAAAGAAGCAGTCACTGCTTTTAGAAAAGAAGCAAAAAGTTTAGGTTATCGTAAGGTCATACCTTTAAAAGTAGAAGGACCTTTCCATACTCCGATTATGAAAGGGATGCAAGCAGACTTCGAAAAAGTACTTGCCGACACAAACTTTCAAGTAGGAACAGTTCCAGTAATTAGTAATGTAACTGTTGAGAATCATTCAACAGATCAGATTCGTACTTTATTAAGCGACCATTTGGTTAAACCAGTGAAATGGTTCCCAACGGTTCATCGCTTAAAAGAAGAGGGAATTACACATGTTATCCAAATTGGACCAGGAAATACCTTAGCTAAATTAATGGCGAAGGATGAATTGGCTCCAGAAGTTTTTGTAGTGGATAAAGTTGAAGATGTTGAAGAATTAATACAATGGTTAAGTAGTGGAGGGAAATAATGATATTAACATGTTTAATCAGCGGTAGCTCAAGAGGAATTGGTCTTGGCATCGCTAAACATTTAGCAGAAGCTGGGCATCAAGTAATTTTAAATAGTCGTAAACCAATTGCTGAGGAAGTACTTCAAGAATTTGCTGACTATGAATTGGAAGTAGGTCAAGCCATCGGAGATATAAGTAACTTTGATGGAGCGAAACAACTTGTTGAAGAAGTACGCGAAACCTATGGCAGAATCGACGTTTTAATTAATAATGCGGGTATTACAAGCGATGGATTATTCCTTCGTATGACAGAAGAAGATTTTGATAACGTGATCAATACAAACTTAAAAGGAACATTTAACTTAACAAGATTTGTATCACCGATTATGTTAAAACAAAAATCTGGGACAATTATTAATATGTCTAGTGTTGTAGGTGTAACAGGAAATCCAGGGCAAGCAAATTATGCTGCCAGTAAAGCAGGCGTAATCGGTTTAACTAAGTCTTTAGCGAAAGAGCTAGGAAGTCGATCAATCACTGTCAATGCGATAGCGCCAGGTTATATTGAAACAGATATGACTGACGCTTTGAGTGATAAAGTTAAGAAAACTATGTTAAGTCACATTCCATTAAAACGCTTTGGTCAAGTTGAAGAGATTAGTTCTGTCGTTGATTTCTTGATTACTAACCGATATATTACCGGTCAAGTCATCGAAGTTAACGGTGGATTACATATTTAAGGAGGATTCTATGAGAAGAGTCGTAATAACAGGTCTAGGAACTGTATCACCTATTGGTAATAGTGTCGATGCATTCTGGGATAGTGTATTAACAAATAAATCAGGTATTGCACCAATAGAAGGTTTTGATGCTTCTGAAACAGGCGTGACTGTTGCTGGCGAAGTCAAAGGTTTTGATGCAAGAGAAGAATTAGGAAGAAAAGATAGCCAGAGAATGGACAAATTCTCACAATTTGGTGTCGCAGCAAGTAAAGAAGCTGTTGAGATGAGTGGTTATGATATTTCAAGTAATCCATTTAATGTTGGGGTAATGGTGAGTTCAGGAATTGGTGGACTACATGCTATTCAAAACGGTATTTTAAAGATGAAAGATAAAGGCCCTAAAAGAGTTCCACCATTATTTGTTCCATTAACAATTGGGAACATGGCCGCTGGGAATATTTCAATGCAGTTTGGTGCACGTGGAATCAGTTTAGATATTGTAACAGCTTGTGCAAGTGCCACAAATGCGATTGGTGAAGCGTTTATTAAGATTCAAAACGGTTTATTAGACGCCTGTATCGCGGGTGGGGCTGAGTCAACGATTAACGAAATCGGAATCTCAGGTTTCGCGGCTTTAACTGCTTTATCTACAAATGAAGATCCAGCAAAAGCATCTCGTCCCTTTGATAAAGACCGTGACGGTTTTGTTATGGGAGAGGGAGCAGGGATTGTATTCTTAGAATCATTAGAATCAGCTCAAGCACGTAATGCAACAATTTATGGTGAAATTGTTGGTTATGGTTCAAACTCAGACGCTTATCACATGACTGCTCCATTACCTAACGGAAGTGGTGCTGGAGAAGCGATGAAAACTGCAATCAAAATGGCAGGAATTGAAGCCGAAGATGTTGATTATATCAATGCTCACGGCACAAGTACACCAACAAATGATTCAGGTGAAACGACAGCGATTAAATATGCTTTAGGAGATCACGCACATAAAGTACCAATTTCAAGTTCTAAAGGACACTTTGGACACTTATTAGGAGCAGCCGGTGGTGTGGAATCAATTATGGTGATTAAATCATTGCAAGAAGGCTTTATCCCACCAACTTTAGGTCTAGAGACACCGGACGAAGAATGCAATCTTGATTATGTACCTGGTGAAGGACGGAAACAAGATATTCAATATGCTTTATCAAATTCTCTGGGTTTTGGTGGTCATAATGCCGTCCTTTGCTTTAAACGTTGGGATGGTGCGTAATTTTGAATCAAGAACAATTATTATCATTAATCGATAAATTAGATCAATCATCACTCGCTTTCTTAAATTATGAAACAGACGATGTAAAACTCGTTCTTTCAAAAGAAATGCCTAATGAAGCACCGGCTTTCTACGGACACCAAGAAGAAAGTAAACTAGCACAAACAACGACAGTAGAGCAAGAAACAGCTCCAACCCAGATCGATGAAGCGAAACCAGTAACAAACGACATCGACGTTGAGGAAGGTGAATTCATTACATCACCAATGGTTGGGGTAGTATATTTACAACCTAACCCAGATAGCGAAGCATTCGTTAAGGTTGGTGACACTGTGTCAGAGGGAGATACAGTCGTAATTATTGAAGCAATGAAATTAATGAATGAAATTCAAGCGAACCATTCAGGAACAGTTGTAGAAATTCTTGTTGAGAATGAAACTGTTGTTGAATTTGGTCAACCAATTATGAGAATTAACTAGGAGGAAAACAATGACACTATTAACAGCAACTCAAGTAATGGAAATTATTCCAAATCGTTACCCAATTTTCTTTATCGATGCAGTGGATGAATTAATTCCGGGTGAAAAAGTTGTCGCACGTAAAAACGTGACAATTAACGAAGAAGTATTCCAAGGACACTTCCCTGGAGAACCTGTATTCCCAGGTGTTCTAATTGTAGAATCATTAGCACAAGCAGGCTCAATTCCATTATTATCATTAGAAGGATTTGACGGAAAGACAGCTTACTTAGGTGGTTTAAATAAAGTTAAATTCCGTAAAAAAGTTGTTCCTGGAGATGTATTACGTCTTGAAGTTAATATTAAAAAACTAAAAAGTAATGCAGGTATCGGAATTGGTAAAGCATACGTTGGAGATAAAGTTGTATGTGAATGTGAAATGACATTCATTATAGGGGCGAAATAAGATGTTTAAAAAAGTTCTCGTGGCAAACCGCGGAGAAATCGCGGTTAGAATTATACGTGCGCTCCGCGAGATGGATATTACTTCAGTGGCTATCTTCAGTGAAGCAGATCGGAATGCCTTACATACTGAATTAGCGGACGAAGCCATTTGTATTGGTCCAGCAAAATCTTTGGATTCATATGCAAATCCAGTCGCTGTCATCAGTGCTGCTTTAGCAACAGGAGTGGATGCAATCCACCCTGGTTACGGTTTTCTATCAGAACGAAGTGATTTTGTGACTTTATGTGAAGATGTAGGTATTGAATTCATTGGACCGAATAGTCATATTATTGATGTTATGGGACATAAACAACATGCCAGAGATACAATGCGTAAGTCTGGTATTCCAATTACTCCTGGTAGTGCTGGGTTAATTTATTCAATTGAAGAAGCCCGTGATATTGCACTTGATATTGGATACCCTTTGATGATTAAAGCCGCAGATGGTGGTGGTGGTAAAGGGATGCGCCGTGTAGAAGACGCTTCACAATTAGATGCATTGTTTAGTCAAGCACAGAATGAGACGGAAGCAATTTATGGAAATAAAGACCTATATATTGAACGTATTATTGCTCCTGCAAAACATATTGAAGTTCAATTGTTAGGAGATAAATACGGTAACGTTATTCATCTAGGAGAAAGAGATTGCTCATTCCAACGTAACAATCAAAAGGTTCTA
Organism: Ruoffia sp. FAM 26254; assembly: GCF_045528545.1. Taxonomy (NCBI): domain Bacteria; kingdom Bacillati; phylum Bacillota; class Bacilli; order Lactobacillales; family Aerococcaceae; genus Ruoffia; species Ruoffia sp. FAM 26254. The sequence continues at coordinate 30,519 of NZ_JBGQQY010000002.1, read as the reverse complement.
GAAATCTCTCCAGCGGTCAGTCTGCCCCTAGAGGTCAGAAAAAACATATGTGAAACAGCTGTAAAAGCAGCGGAAGCCATAGGCTATCAGAACGCGGGAACCATTGAGTTTTTAGTTGATAAAGACAATAACTTCTTCTTCATGGAGATGAATACACGTTTACAAGTTGAGCATCCCGTAACTGAAATGGTTACAGGTGTGGATATAGTAAAAGAACAAATCCGTGTAGCCATGGGTGAGCCATTAACTTATAAGCAAGAGGATATTCAAGTAAAAGGCTTTGCGGTTGAAGTACGTTTGAATGCAGAGAATCCAAGAGATAATTTTAGACCTTCCGCTGGTCACATTAATCAATTAATGTTTCCTGCAGGCGGTCTAGGTTTACGAATTGAATCTGCTCTTTATCCTCATTACACATTACCACCATTCTATGATTCAATGGTGGCGAAAGTAATTACGCATTCAAATACTTTAGAAGATGCTTTGAAGATAATGGAGCGCGCTTTATATGAAGTGACTGTTGAAGGTGTTGAAACAAATATCGACTTACTCGAAGCACTTGTAAGTGATGAATATATTAATTGGGACAGAGTGCATACGAAGTGGTTAGAAACCCACTATATGCCAAAATGGTTAGAAAAAGAAGAAAATACTGAAGAATAAGAGGTGATGTTTTGGCTTTATTTAGGCGAAAAAAAACAATAAGAATTAATCCAATTAGTCCCGCTGAAGTAGCCACACAAAGATCATCTATTCCAGATAATATTGCAGAAAAATGTCCACATTGTGATCGAATTATATTACAAAATCAAATTACAGAAGATTACTGTTGCCCACATTGCAGTGAACATCTACATTTTCCAGCTTATGAACGTATTCAATGGTTAGTAGATGAAGGGTCATTTAAGGAATGGGATAGCGATCTAAACGCGAAGAACCCACTAAATTTTCCAGGCTATAGTGCCAAGTTAGAAAAAGCGCAAGATAATACACAATTGAAAGAAGCAGTCGTCGCAGGTGAAGCAGAACTTGATGGTAGAGCAATAGCAATTGGTGTGATGGATAAACGATTCGTCATGGCAAGTATGGGGACAATTGTCGGTGAGAAAATTACACGGCTGTTCGAGCATGCGACGGAGCATAAACTACCTGTTATTCTCTACATTGCTTCTGGTGGAGCTAGGATGCAAGAAGGGATCTTATCCTTAATGCAAATGGCGAAAATCTCGCAAGTGGTTGCGAAACATCAAGACGCAGGTTTATTTTATTGTAGTGTGTTGACAAATCCGACCACCGGTGGTGTCACAGCGAGTTTTGCGATGCAAGGGGACGTAACACTAGCAGAACCTCGGGCAGTCGTAGGTTTTGCAGGGAAACGTGTGATTGAACAAACAATTAAAAGTAAATTAACGAAAGACTTTCAACAAGCTGAATGGGTATTTGATAATGGTTTTATCGATTCAATTGTACCAAGATTAAACCAGAAACAAATCATCAACCAATTAATCCAAGCTCATTCATATGAAGGTGGTGTGTAATTATGAGCAAAGCCTATGAAAAAGTCTTAAAAGCGAGAGATTTAAAAAGAATCTCAACCATTGATATCATTGAGAATTTAACTGATTGGTTTATTGAATTACATGGAGACCGTCATATGGAAGATGATAAATCCATTATTGGAGGTATCGGCATGTATGACGGGCAACCTATAACGATTATCGGTATTCAAAAAGGCCGTACAACCCGTGAGAACATAGAACGAAACTTTGGGTCAGTCGGCCCAGGCGGTTACCGAAAAGCAATTCGTCTTGTCGAACAAGCGAATAAATTTAATCGTCCAATATTAACCTTAATTAATACAGCTGGAGCACATGCCTCACCAGAATCAGAAGAGACAGGTATAGGGGAAGCAATCGCTCAATCACTATTAACTTTTGCGAAAGTTGAAGTTCCTACCTTATCGATAATTCTCGGAGAAGGTGGAAGCGGGGGAGCGCTAGCTTTGGCATTAACAGATGAAGTGTGGATGCTTGAGAATAGCGTTTACTCTATTCTATCTCCAGAAGGCTTTGCATCTATATTATGGAAGGATGCGAAACTGGCTTCAAAAGCAGCGGATGTCATGAAACTTACGGCAGAAGATTTACACGAATTAAAAGTCGTAGAAAAAATCATTTCAGAGATAAATCATGGAGTTCCTTTAAACCGAGATGTCATCTTAAAACGGACTATAAATGATATTAAAGCGAAGTTTAAGGAATTAAATCAGCTGGATGTAGAAACACGATTAGCCAATCGAAATAAACGATTTAGATCTTTTTAAGCGATAAAATAAATAAGTGTTAGTGAAATAGTTCACTGACACTTATTTTTTTGTGACAAAATAATTCGATTAGGTGAAATATAGGCGAAATGAATAAAAATATCTTATTAATTGCTAAAATAATAATTACTTTAGTATATTAAAAATAAACAGTTAACAATGTAGATGCAGCAAGTATTTATATGAAATTTTATGCAATAGATGACTCAAAACATTAAATAGAAACAATTTATAAAAAGAACTATAAAAAAACATTATAACAAACAAATTGGAATCATCTCATTTGATTATAATAAATGTTACAGGCGAATTTTGTACTACAACAGAATTTCCTTATTGAAACACATTTTCAATGAAAATATAACAACAAATAAAATTTTAAATTTCAATCGACATATTGTGAAGATTTTCTCAACAAGCTTAAAATCAGGTTTTGTAATCGTTTTATAATTTTTATAATACTTGCAATTATTTAATGAGCGTGATAAATTAGAAATAACTGAATAGTACAGTTTATTGTGCTTTGTATTATTCTATATTATTTTAAGAGAGGAATGTGTAATAGCATGGCAAATAAAAAAGTTCCTGCAAAAATGGAAGATCTGCTAAGAGCAGACAACTTTGATTTTAGCACAGTTCAAATATTAGATAATGACGGAAAGGTAGTTAATGAGGAATTAATGCCTGAACTTTCAGACGAAGAATTAGTAACATTTATGGAAGATATGGTTTTCTACCGCGAGTGGTATAACCGTACTCAAGCATTAAGTCGTCAAGGACGTTTAGGATTCGTAGCTCCAACAACTGGACAAGAAGCTTCTCAATTAGGAACAATTGCGGCAACAACTGAAGATGACATTATCTTCCCAGGATACCGCGATATACCTCAATTAATGCAACATGGATTACCTAGTTACAAAGCATACTTATGGTCTAAAGGACATGTAGAAGGAAGTACTTACCCTGAAGATTTCCGAGCTTATCCACCACAAATTATTATTGGTGCTCAGTATGTTCAAACTGCTGGTGCAGCTTTGGGTATCAAGAAAAATGGTCGTAAAGCCGTAGCAATGACTTGGACGGGTGACGGTGGTTCATCTCAAGGTGATGTGTATGAAGGAATGAACTTTGCCGGAGCTTATAAAGCACCAGCAATCTTCGTAATTCAAAACAACGGTTGGGCTATCTCAACTCCACGTGAATTCCAAACTGCAGCACCAACATTAGCTCAAAAAGCTGTAGCAGCTGGTATCCCAGGTGTTCAAGTTGATGGTATGGATATTTTAGCGGTTTATGCTGTAACGAAAGCTGCGCGTGAATATGCGATTGCAGGAAACGGACCAGTATTAATCGAAACATTATGTTACCGTTTCGGACCTCACTCACTATCAGGTGATGATCCAAAACGTTACCAACCAGAAGGTGCTCAAGACGAATGGCGTCAACGTGACCCATTAAACCGTTACCGTAAATTCTTAACTGAAAAAGGATTATGGACAGAAGAAAAAGAAAACGAAGTAGTTGAAAACACTAAAGAAGCTGCTAAAGAAGCAATTAAACAAGCAGAATCTACTCCTAAACAAAAAGTTTCGGACTTCTTGAAAAATATGTTTGAAACTCCTGACTATGTAACACAAGAACAAATTGAATACTACGAAGCAAAGGAGAATAAATAATCATGGCTCAAATGACATTGATTCAAGCGATCACAAACGCTTTAGAAATTGAATTAGGCAACGATGACCGTACTTTAGTCTTCGGTGAAGACGTAGGAGCTAACGGTGGGGTATTCCGTGCCACAGAAGGTTTACAAGAAAAATTCGGAGAGGACCGTGTATTTAATACACCTTTAGCAGAATCTGGTATCGGTGGTTTAGCCGTTGGTTTAACATTTGAAAACTTCCGTCCAATTATGGAAATCCAATTCTTCGGATTTGTTTTCGAAGTTATGGACTCAATTGTAGGACAAGCAGCGCGTACTCGTTACCGTACAGGTGGATCACGCACTATGCCAATTACAATCCGTTCACCATTTGGTGGGGGAGTTGCGACACCAGAAATGCACGCGGACTCATTAGAAGGTCTAATTGCACAATCTCCTGGTATTAAAGTAGTTATCCCATCTAACCCATATGATGCAAAAGGATTATTAATCTCTGCAATTCGTGATAATGACCCTGTTGTTTACTTAGAACATATGAAACTTTACCGTTCATTCCGTGAGGAAGTTCCAGAAGAAGAATATACAGTTCCTTTAGGAAAAGCAAACGTTGTTAAAGAAGGTACTGACGTATCTATCATTACTTATGGTGCAATGGTTCGTGAAGCTATCTCAGCAGCGGAAGCGCTTGAAAAAGACGGCGTTTCAGCTGAAATCGTTGACTTACGTACTGTTCATCCTTTAGATATCGAAACAATTGTTGCTTCAGCTGAAAAGACTGGACGTGTTGTCGTTGTTCAAGAAGCACAACGTCAAGCAGGTGTTGGTGAGAAAGTAATTTCTGAAATTTCACAACGCGCCATTCTTTCATTAAAAGCTCCAATTGGATTTGTAGCAGCTCCTAATACTGTCTTCTCATTCGGTATGGCAGAAAAAGACTGGTTACCAAATGCTGATGATATCGTAGCAAAAGTAAAAGAAGCTACTGATTTCTAATTATAAATACTTAGGGTAGTTCTGCTACCCTTTGGTTATTTGTTAAACATATCTGAAAACGAGAAAGGATGTAAACACCCAATGGCATTTAAATTTAAATTACCTGAATTAGGCGAAGGTATCGTTGAAGGTGAAGTTGTATCTTGGTTAGTTGCTGAAGGCGACCAAGTTCAAGAAGACGATATTTTAGTAGAAATTCAAAATGATAAAGCAGTAGAAGAATTACCTTCTCCAGTAAGTGGAACAGTTTCAAAAATCGTTGCACAAGAAGGTGAAGTAACAACAGTTGGTCAAGTACTACTAGAAATTGACGCACCTGGTTACGAAGATGAAGCTGAAGAAGTGGCTCCAGCGGCTCCAGCTCAAGAAGCACCAGCGGCTAAACCAGCAGCAGGTGGATCTAACTTCATGTTCCGTTTACCTGAATTAGGTGAAGGAATTATTGAAGGTGAAGTTGTATCTTGGTTAGTAGCTGAAGGCGATACAATTGAAGAAGATCAAATTCTAGTAGAAATCCAAAACGATAAAGCAGTAGAAGAACTACCTTCACCATATGCTGGTAAAGTGGTTAAAATCCATGCATCAGAAGGAACAGTTGCAGTCGTTGATGATATCTTAGTTGAAATTGATGCACCGGACTACGAAGGTTCAGGTGATGATACTCAATCAACACCCGCATCACCTACTGCTGAAGCAGGCGAAGATCCAGCACAACAACCTGCTGATTCTAACGCTCAACCAGCAGCATCTACAGGTACTGCAGGCGTAAACAGCGCAACAGGACGCGTTCTAGCAATGCCTTCTGTACGTAAATTAGCACGTGACAAAGGAATTGATATCACATCAGTAACACCATCTGGTAAAGGTGGACGTGTTACAGCTGATGACGTGAATAACTTTGATCCAAATCAAACAACAGCTCAAGCTCCAGTGGCAGTAGCAGCACAAACTGAAACAGCTTCTGAAGTGAAAGCAGCTCCAGCTAAAGAAGCACCAGCTAAAGCAGCAGAACCAGCTTCTGTACCAGTTTCAGAACGTCAAACTCGCGAACCTATGTCAGGTATGCGTAAAGCAATTGCTCGTGCAATGGTTAACTCTAAACATACAGCACCTCATGTTACATTACATGACGAAATTGAAGTTTCTAAATTATGGGATCACCGTAAGAAATTCAAAAATGTTGCTGCAGAACGCGATACTAAATTAACATTTTTACCATATGTTGTTAAAGCTTTAGTAGCAGCTGTTAAGAAATACCCAGTATTAAACGCATCGATTGATGACTCAACTAACGAAATAGTTTACAAAAACTACTTCAATATCGGAATTGCAACAGATACAGATCGTGGATTATACGTACCAAATATTAAAGATGCTAACGCATTAAGCATGTTTGATATTGCTGACGCAATCACTGATTTATCAGGTAAAGCTCACGAAGGTAAATTATCTGCTTCTGAAATGGGAGATGGAACTGTTACAATCTCAAATATCGGTTCTGCAGGTGGTAAATGGTTCACACCAGTTATCAATTATCCAGAAGTAGCTATCTTAGGTTTCGGTTCAATTGTACAACAACCTGTTGTTAATGACGAAGGTGAATTAGCAGTTGGACGTGTTGTTAAATTGTCATTAAGTTTTGACCACCGTATCGTTGACGGTGCTACAGCACAACACGCTATGAACGAAATCAAACGTTACTTAGCAGATCCAGAATTATTGTTAATGGAAGGATAAGGTGAATAAATAAATGGTAGTTGGAGATTTCGCAGTTGAATTAGATACAGTTGTTATCGGTTCAGGCCCTGGTGGATATGTTGCAGCGATTCGTGCAGCACAACTAGGCCAAAAAGTTGCCATCATTGAACGTGAACATATTGGTGGAGTTTGTTTAAACGTAGGATGTATTCCTTCTAAAGCACTTATTAGTGCTGGACATGCATACCACAATGCACAAAACAGTGAAGTATTTGGTGTAACAACTAACGAAGTTAAATTAGACTTCAAACGCACACAAGAATGGAAAGACAATGAAGTTGTTTCAAAATTAACTGGTGGCGTTGGAATGTTACTTAAAAAGAATAAAGTTGAAATCATTAAGGGAGAAGCTTTCTTCCAAGATGATCATCATTTACGTGTTATTCATGAAGATGGAGCAGAAAGTTATTCATACAAAAATGCAATCATCGCAACAGGTTCTCGCCCAATTGAAATCCCAGGATTCAAATTTGGTGGACGTGTTATCGATTCAACTGGTGCTTTAAACTTAACTGAAGTACCTAAAAAATTAGTTGTTATCGGTGGTGGAGTGATTGGTTCAGAATTAGGTATGGCTTATGCTAACTTAGGTTCTGAAGTAACTATCCTTGAAGGTTCACCTCAATTATTACCATCGTTTGAAAAAGACATGGTAAGAGTTGTTGAGAAAGAAATGAAAAACCGTAATATGACTGTTCATACAGGCGCAATGGCTAAAGAAGCAGTTGATAACGGAGATTCAGTTACTGTTAAATTTGAAGTTAACGGTAAAGAAGAAGAAGTAAATGCTGATTACGTATTAGTATCAGTAGGACGTCGTCCAAACACTGACGAAATGGGCTTAGATTTAGCAGGCGTTAAGATGACTGATCGTGGTTTAATCGAAGTTGATAACCAAGGTCGTACTAACTTACCTAACATCTATGCAATTGGTGATATCGTTGCTGGTGCGGCATTAGCACATAAAGCTTCATACGAAGGTAAAGTTGCAGCAGCTGCAATCAGCGGTGAAGCTGACACTGTAGACTACGTTGCAATGCCAGCAGTAGCATTTACAGATCCAGAATTAGCTTCTGTAGGTCATACTGCAAAAACAGCTAAAGATGCTGGATTATCAGTTAAAGCATCTAAATTCCCATTCGGTGGTAACGGTCGTGCAATTTCATTAGACCAAACTGAAGGATTCGTTCGTTTAGTTACAACAACAGAAGATAATATTCTAGTCGGTGCTCAAGTAGTAGGTCCGAACGCATCCGAGGTATTAACTGAATTAATCCTTGCTGTAGAAGGTGGCTTAAATGCAGAAGATTTAGCATTAACTATTCACTCTCACCCATCATTAGGTGAAGTTGTAATGGATACTGCCGAACTAGTATTAGGTCAACCAATCCACATTTAATTTAATTTTTGAGAGAGTAAGTAAAAACTTACTCTCTTTTTTTTGCATATTTTATAAACTATAACAACATGTGGGTGTATATAAAGTACAAAGGAACACTAAAAAAAACTTGAAATATTAAAAATAAATTGTTTTTATTATTTTTGTAAACATTTGATTTAATCAAGGTGGTAGCGTAATCATTATGAAATATATAAAAATAATAGCCCGGAAAAATTAAAATAAAAAATAAAATATTTTTTGTTAGTAAACTTAATACAAAAAAATAAATACTATAATGTAAAATATATTCAAGGTCAATATAGTACTACACAAAAAAACGCTGTGGTTACTGACTAGTAAGTGTTTGTGTTAATGTAATTTCCATGGTAAAATAAAAAATGTTGAATAAATATTTAATAGCTTTTTATTTGACGTGATATAAACTATAAAAAGTTTGTGCACAATATTTTTAAAGAAAGAGGGGTCGCTTTTGAGTGAGACAAAATTAGTTAATCTATTCGGTATTAATGTCGGGTTTAATACATTAGTTGCAATGATTGCTACTTTGATTATTGTATTTCTTCTATCTTTATTTTTCACACGTAAACTGAAGGTTGAGAATCCTGGAAAGACACAAACTGTCTTTGAGTATTTAATATCATTTATTAATGGGATAGTTGAGGAATCATTTGGTAGTCAAAGTCAACCTGTCTACGTCATGTTAGCTTTGACGCTATTTTTATTCGTTTTTGTATCAAATGTGCTTGGTTTACCATTTTTAGTAGAAGCTCATGAGATTTCGTATTGGAAAAGTCCGACAGCGGATCCAATCGTCTGTATTGCATTAGCTCTTACTATGAATTTCATTTCGCATATTCTAGGGATCAAAAAATTTGGTTTTGGTGGATATTTCAAAAAGAATTATGCTACACCTAATGTAGCCGTACTCCCGATTAAAGCTGCAGATGAAATTATTTCAATTGCTACTTTGTCATTACGTTTATTTGGGAATATCTTTGCAGGTGAGATACTACTCGCATTAATCGCTCAATTAGGTAACAGTTTCGGTTTAGTTACTTGGTTAGCTGGGATACCATTACAAATGGTATGGCAAGGATTTTCATTATTCATTGGGGCATTACAAGCATATATCTTTGTAACGTTATCCATGGTTTATTTATCACATAAAGTTGTTACTGAACATTAAAATTTTAAAATATAAAGGAGACATATAATTATGAACGGAATTGGTGCTGCAATAGCGATTGCTTTCGCTGCTTTAGGGTCTGCGATCGGGAACGGTTTGGTTATTTCAAAAGCAATTGAGTCGATGGCTCGACAACCAGAAATGGAAAGTAAAATTAGAGGGACAATGTTTATCGGTGTAGGTATGATTGAGGCTATCCCAATTATGGCTGCCGTTATTGCTTTTATGTTACTATTCATGTAAGAATTAACTACGGAAAATGGAGGGAATTAAATGCTTGAATCAATACTTCAAACAGGAGTAGGTCATTTCTTAATGACAATTATATCCTTCGCTATTCTTTTATTTATCGTTTCTAAATTTGCTTGGGATCCCATATCAAAGATTCTACAAGAACGTGAAGAAATAATTGATAGTAATATTAACGATGCTAAAGTAGCGAAAAAAAATGCTGAAGCAACGGAAGATGAAGCAAGAGAAATGCTAACTAACGCGAGAACTGAAGCCAATAAATTAGTACAAGATACAAAATGGCAAGTTTCAAAGATGAAAGCTGATCAAATTGAACGAGCAAAAGAAGAGATAGAAGAAATGCGCACACAAGCAGAACTATCTATTCAACGGGAACGTAGACAAATGCTGGAATCAATGGAAGATCAAATTGGTAAATTATCTATCGAAATTGCTGAACAAGTATTAAGACGTGAAGTAAATTCGGAAGACCACCAACAATTGATATCAGAATTAGTATTAGAAATGGATGCGAGTATAAATGAAAGTAGATAATATAAATAATTCACTTAATGAAGAACAATTACTACAACAACTTGCTTCATTTTCTATCAATAAAAAACGAATCAGAGAAGCAAGTGAGCAAGATGATTATCGTTCGAATGAAAAAGTGAGAATAACAAGTGCACAACAATTAACTGATGAAGAAAGAAAAAAAGTTATTGATGCGGTGAATCATGTCATTCCTTTCGACAATGATAAAGTCGATTTTCGTGTAGATCCATCCATGATAGCTGGAATCAGAGTACAAAGTACAACTTACTTTTACGATAACAGTTTAAAACGTAAATTAAATGATTTAAATGGTTATCTACACAAACAAATCAATATGAAATAGAGGTGAAATAATTGGAAACTGAAAAATTAACTACGCGGTTACGTCAACAGATCCAACAATTTGATGCATCGCATCACCTTGAAGAAATCGGAATCATTTCTTTCATTGGGGATGGTATTGCCCGAGTAAATGGTTTAGATAATGCCATGAACGGTGAGATGATTGAATTCGCTAATGGTACTATTGGCATGGTGCAAAACTTAGAAAAAGATGATATCGGTGTGATTATCCTTGGAGAATATGTTGATATTGACGAAGGAGATTTAGTTCGTCGGACGAATCGAGTGATGCAGGTTCCAGTAGGAGAAGCCCTATTAGGAAGAGTTGTCAATCCACTTGGAGAACCATTAGATGGGAATGGACAAATTATCAATAAGAAAAATCGTCCGATTGAAGCAGAAGCACCAGCAATTATGGATAGAGAAAGTGTTGCTGAGCCAATGCAAACAGGGATTAAATCCATTGATACATTAGTTCCAATTGGACGAGGACAACGTGAATTAATTATCGGAGACAGAAAGACTGGTAAGACAACTTTAGCCGTAGATACGATCATTAATCAAAAAGATGAAGATGTTATTTGTATTTATGTAGCAATTGGTCAAAAAGAATCTACTGTTAAAAACTTAGTGACAACATTGGAACATCACGGAGCAATGGATCATACGATTGTTGTTTCTGCGAGTGCATCATCAATGTCGAGTCTATTATATTTAGCTCCATATGCGGCTACAGCTATGGGTGAAGAATTTATGTATAACGGACGCCACGTATTAATTATTTATGATGATTTATCAAAACAAGCAGCAGCTTATCGTGAGATGAGTTTATTACTTAAAAGACCTCCTGGACGAGAAGCATATCCCGGTGACGTATTCTACTTACATTCACGCTTATTAGAACGTTCAGCTAAATTGAATAAAGAAATGGGTGGCGGTTCAATGACAGCTTTACCGATTGTAGAAACACTTGCTGGAGATATATCTGCATATATTCCGACAAACGTTATTTCGATTACAGATGGACAGATCTTCTTGGATCAAAATCTATTCTTCTCTGGAGTAAGACCTGCCATTGATGCTGGGTTATCAGTATCTCGTGTCGGGGGATCAGCACAATTGAAGGCAATGAAGAAAGTTGCCGGGACACTTCGCTTAAACTTAGCAAGTTACCGAGAACTCGAGGCATTCTCTCAATTCGGAGCAGACTTAGATGAGTCCACTCAAAGAAGATTAGATCAAGGTAAATTAACGGTTGAAGTATTAAAACAATCGTCTCATTCACCAATACCCGTAACGAATCAAGTAATTATGTTATTTGCTTTAACTCACGGGTATTTAGAAAATATCCCTGTTGATCAAGTGAAATACTATGAAGAGCAATTATACGATTATATCGAGACAACTCATTCAGATGTCTTGAAAGAAATTGTAGATACGGGTGATTTGCCGGATCAAGAAAGCTTAGACAATTTATTAAGTAACTTTGGAGAAATGTTCCGAACAATGCAAACAGTAGATTAATCGAGGTGAAATATATTGGCATTAGAAGAAATTAGAAGACAAATTGATTCAATCAATAAGACATCTCAAATTACTAAAGCAATGAGTTTAGTTTCTACGACAAAGTATAACCGAATTGTTAATATATCAAGTAATTATGAAATATATGCAACGAAAATTAAACAAACGGTTGCAAACTTAATGCGTCAAGTTGGTGATATAAGTAATGCTGGTTATGTAACGAATAGTGACTTAACGAGTATCGTCGATTTTCATGATTTACTAATTAATCGACCCGTTAAGAAATCAGGTTACTTAGTGATTACATCAGATAAAGGATTGGCTGGTGGTTACAACTCAACAATATTGAAAGAATTTAAAGCATTATTGGACGAAAGAAATCAAGGTGCAGAAGATATCGTTGTGATGGCCGTCGGTGAACCTATTATGAAATTATGTCGAAAAGAAAATTTTAATGTTGCACACGAGTTGCATCATTTATCTGACTTTCCGACATTTACACAAGTTCAAAGTTTAATCCAAAAATGTGTTGAGTTATTTAAAAACGAGACTTTCGATGAATTATATCTAGTTTATAATCATTCAATAAATGCTTTGCAAAATGAATTTCGTTGTGAGCAATTATTACCTCTGACAAATCTTCCAACTGAAGAAAAAACAGATGTTGATTATGCCATAGAACCTGATGTTCCAGATGTGTTAGATATACTGCTTTCTCAATATGCAGAAAGTATGATTTATGGAACAATCTTAGATGCAAAAACCGCAGAACAAGCAAGTCGCATGCAAGCAATGACTCAAGCAACTGATAATGCAACTGATTTAATTAAGAATTTACAATATGTCTATAATCAACAAAGACAAAAACGCGTAACGAATGAAATCATCGAGATTACGAGTGGTGCGAATGCACAAAATTAAAGGAAAGAAGGCAAGATAACATGAGAATTGGAAAAGTAGAACAAGTTATCGGCCCAGTCGTCGATGTTCGGTTTCCTAAAGACGATGGCGTCCCTCATATTCAGAATGCTTTAGTGATCATTCCAAATGAAACGGAAGAGACAGTTACTGAAGAGGATTTAAATCGTGATGATGTAACAGTCGTCGAAGTATCATTGGACTTAGGTGAAGGGGCTGTTAGAACTATTGCTATGAATGCGACTGAAGGTTTAAGTCGTGATATGGTAGTGGTTGATACAGGTTCAACTATCCAAGTTCCTGTTGGAAAAGAAGTTTTAGGACGAGTATTTAATGTGCTCGGTCAGACAATCGATCGCCGTGGTCCATTAGAAACTGGCTATGAATTGAAAAGTATCTATAATGATGCTCCAAAGTATGAAGACTTAGAAAGTAACTTTGAAGTATTGGAAACTGGAATTAAAGTTATTGACCTATTGGCACCTTATTTAAGAGGTGGGAAAGTCGGGCTCTTCGGTGGTGCTGGAGTTGGTAAGACAGTACTCATTCAAGAATTAATCCACAATATCGCACAAGAACGGGATGGGATTTCCGTCTTTGCTGGTGTTGGAGAACGTTCTCGTGAAGGGAATGACTTAATTCAGGAGATGGCTGAGAGTGGTGTTGATAAGAATACTGCCTTGGTGTTTGGTCAAATGAACGAGCCACCTGGAGCGAGAATGAGAACTGTATTAACTGGTTTAACTATGGCAGAATATTTCAGAGATACAATGAAACAAGACGTACTACTATTCGTTGATAATATCTATCGTTTCACTCAAGCAGGATCTGAGGTATCAGCACTATTAGGACGTATGCCGTCTGCTGTTGGTTACCAACCGACATTAGCAAGTGAAATGGGCGCCATGCAAGAACGTATCGCTTCTACGGTTGATGGTGCGATTACTTCGATTCAAGCTGTATATGTTCCAGCAGATGACTATACTGACCCGGCGCCAGCGACAACGTTTGCCCATCTGGATTCAACAACAAACTTAGACCGTAAGTTAACGTCACAAGGTATTTATCCAGCAGTGAACCCGCTAGAATCAACATCGATTGCTTTATCTGAAGATATTGTTGGGAATAGACATTATCAAATTGCAACACAAGTTCAACAAACATTGCAAAGATATAATGAATTGCAAGATATTATCGCAATTCTTGGTATTGAAGAATTAAGTGATGAAGAGAAAGTGACAGTGACACGTGCACGTCGTATTCAATTATTCTTATCACAAAACTTCCATGTAGCTGAACAGTTTACTGGCGTTCCAGGTTCGTTTGTAACCGTTGAAGAAACATTAGATGGCTTTGAAGGTATCTTAGAAGGTAAATACGACACTCTACCTGAAGAAGCGTTTAGAAACGTGGGTGCGATTGATCAAGTGATTGACAAAGCTGAAGAATTAGGTATTGATGTTTCCCAATATAAATAAATAATTCGATTCAGGAAGTGAGGTAAGTAACATTGGCTAAAAAACATGAACTATTACAAGTGAATATTTATGCTCCTGAAGGATTAATTTATACTCACTACTCACGAGGTGTTGTAGTGAAGACAACAGACGGAGAGATGACGATACTTCCCAATCATATTCCAGTGATCACCTCGTTAACGGTTGGTTCAATTAAAGTGAGCCGACGTGAGAAATCGATGGCGGATAACTATATTGCGATAAATGGTGGTATTCTCGAAATGCATGATAATGTTGTAGAAATTACTGCGACGTATGCGATTCGTTCAAGAGATATTGACGAAGGGAAAGCACTTATTGAGAAACAACAGGCTGAGGCAGAATTAGAAACCGCCTTATCAAATAATGATACGGTTGCTCACCGTCGTGCTCGTATTGCTTTGAATCGAGCAATTAATAAGATTAACGTTAGGGCAAAAAATATTTAAAAATATCCAGAACCTACTTACTAAAGTCAGGTCTGGATATTTTTTTATATTTATTTAATTAATTTGTAAAGAGGTTTATAAATCTGATTAAGTGTTTGATATAAATCAGAATCTTCTGTTTCCTTCGAAAGAATCCGTGAAAGATTTTGAATTGTCGTGATGTATTTTGAGGCTAAAGTAGAAATTGATGCTTTATCAGTGCCTTTAAGCTGTTGAGCTTCTTATATAATAACATTCTTTAAAAGCGATAAATTACGACGTGTTTCTGCTCTTTTCTTATCATCAAGTAAAGTCATGCCATCATCAGCTAAACGACTTAAATCGCGAATATGTTGCGTTAAATCCGTATCATTAGAGTCTTGGAGTAAAGCTTCTCTTGTCATTTCATTCATATCCATTGTATCTTGCTCCTTTTCTTCATTGATACATTCATTGTAACAAGATATACTAAAAAGAATGATGATTCTAACTTGAAAAGGAGTAAATTATGCAGAAAAAACAAACTTGGATTGATTATTATAATATGGAAGCCCATCCTGAGGGTGGCTATTTTCATCAAGTTTTAAAGTCAGACGAAACGTTTGAAAGAGAAAATCAATCTCCAACGGCACTTTATACGAGTATATACTTTCTGTTAACTGATTCAAATCCGTCCAGATTTCATCGTTTAACTTCTGATGAGATTTGGTACTATCATTATGGGAATCCATTAACAGTTCATATGATTACTCCTGAAGGGGAGTATCAAAAAGTTTATTTAGGGACGGACATCGAAAAAGGCCAAGTGCTTCAAGCGGTCGTACCTAAAAATACGATTTTTGGATCGACGGTTGAAGAGAAAGACGGTTATTCGCTTGTAGGTTGTATGGTGAGTCCTGGCTTTAAATTTGAAGACTTTGAATTATTTGAACGACAAGTACTGCTGGAACAATATCCCGAACATACAGAAATTATTACTCGCTTAACTACAGAAAAAAAATAATTAAAAAAATAAGCCACACTAGATTTAATTTTCTAGTGTGGCCTTTATCATGTGATTATTTTAAATCTTTTAAGCGAGCATTTTTAACGTCAGTGATTGTTTGTGTTCCTGCAAGTTGCATGACACGTTTTAAATCGTTTTCGAAGTATTCGAATACGCTCTTAACGCCTTTCCATCCACCTAAAGCTAAACTGAATAATACTGGACGACCGACAGCAACGATGTCAGCACCACTTGCTAGCGCTTTGAAGATGTGCTCTCCACGACGGATTCCACTGTCGAATACGATTGGCACACGACCAGCAACTACTTCAGCAATTTCTTCTAATACTTCGAATGAAGCAGGAGCGCCATCTAGTTGACGTCCACCATGGTTTGAAACCCAAATTCCGTCAACACCAACAGCAATGGCTGCCATAGCATCTTCAGGAGTTTGAACACCCTTTAAGAATACTGGAAGGCCAGAGTAATGTTTAATGAATTGAATATCTTTTAAATCAATTTTTTGTTTAGATTGTCCGTAAATATTGTTTAGAGACATGTTTTCCCCTGAACCAGTCAAATAACGTGAAACAATTGGCATACCGAATGGGTATACAAATTTATTTCGTGTATCACGGTCACGGTTACCACTTACTGTGGCATCAGCAGTTAGGATGATTGCTGATGCACCGTCTGCTTTTGCTTCGTCTAAGATGTTTTTGTTTAATTCATCATCTTTACTCATGTAAATTTGGAACCAACGTGGGTTACCTGCTAGACCTTCTTCAATCTCTTCGAATGAAGCACCTGAATAAGCACTAATTGACATAATTGTTCCGCCAAATTCGCTAATTCCTTTCGCTGTTCCGGCTTCTTTAGACTCGTGGGCTAAACCGTGAGCAGCGATTGGAGCCATAATGAATGGTACTTTTAAATCATGCCCAAAGATTTTTGTTTGTGTATCAGGGAATTCAACGTCAGCTGCCATACGAGGTAAGATTCCTTTTTGGTTAAATGCTGAAACGTTACGACGCAATGTAAACTCATCACCAGATCCACCAGCCATGTAATCAAACCCGCCATGAGGAACGATTTCTTTAGCAAAGTCCTCTAATTCGATCGTATTAATAATATTTAAATCTTTTACCTCTTGAGGTGCATTATATTTGTTTTCCTCAGTCATATTAATCTTCTCCTTTTTTAATTAAAATAATAATTGTAATATTTGAGCACCGATAGGTGCGAACACAACAATAACAATACCAGTGACAACAATCGCTAAACCAGACATTGCTCCTTGAACTTCTCCAACTTCAATCGCTTTTGAAGTTCCCATAGCATGAGCACTTGAACCAAAAGCAATTCCTTGAGCTACCGGATTAGTAATATTAGCTACTCTGAATAGAGTAGGTCCAATTAAAGCCCCCACAACACCAGTGAATACCACGACGGCAACAGTTAAAGGTACTAAGCCGCCAACAGATTCAGATATACCAATTGCAATCGCAGTCGTTACCGATTTAGGTAAGAATGTCGCTGCTAATGGGTAGTCGAATCTAAACAACAGGCTAAACAGAATGATCAATACAGTATGGAATGCCACACCGGATACAATCCCTATTAATATTGCTGGGTAATTCTCTTTTAAGTACTTGAAGTTTTTCTCTAGCTTGATTGCTAAGGCAACCGTAGCTGGAGTAACCCAGATACTTTTATATCTTCCTCCCTCATTATAGGTTTCATATGACACATTCGTTAGAAGTAACATAATTATGATACATATGATAGCGAATACTAAAGGATTAAAAAGTGGAAATTTAATCCGCTTATAAAGAATACTTCCAAGTAAATAAAAGCCAATAGAAACCATAAAACCAAAAAAAGGTGTTTCGACTAAATTGCTTATCATTTTTTAGCCCCCTTGTTCTGTCGGTTCTCGATCAGTTTTTGAACAACTGTACCTACACACCACATCATTAATGCAGTTGTTACAAATAAAATTATAAGTAGCTGCCACCAAACGTTCCCACCCAGTACTTCGAACTGAGTCATTAATCCCACCCCAGCTGGGATAAATAAGAAAGCCATGTTATCAGTCAGCCAAGTTCCTACGTCCTCTACTTTTTCAATCGGTAAAATATTGAAATGTAGAGCTAAGAACAATACGACCATTCCGATAACACTACCAGGAATTGCAACAAACGGCGAAATGACTAGCGACGATATTTCTCCAATATAAGAGAATAAGAGTAGCCAAAATAACTGTTTTAACTTATCCATGTATGTCATCCTTTTCAATTATGATATAATCAATATGGAGCAAAATCCATAAGATATGAAAGCGTTTCATAGGAATATAATACCATATTGATATAAAAAGAAATAATACAAATTTATTATTAACTATAAATATAATTTATGAAGTGAGGAATAATATATGAATATTAGAGATTTAAAATACTTTATTCATTTAGCAGAAAGTTTGAGCTTTACTAAGACTGCCGAAGCATTCTATGTATCGCAACCATCTATCTCTATAGCGTTAAAGAGATTGGAGGAGAATTTTGAAACAACACTCATCCAACGTAACCGCGCCGTTCAAAATGTTCAATTAACTGAATCCGGAGAAATCTTATACAGATCTGCCCATGAGATATTACAAACACTAGACCGCACGAAGCAAGAAATAATTAATTCGCAAGCAGAGACAGTATCGTTTGGCTTCCTACCGACGATCGGTGGTTATTATTTACCAAAGATTCTTCCAGATTTAGCTGAGTATAGTATGTTATTGAATTTTATTGAGGAAGAAAGTTCTGAAGTGATGTTTGAAATGATTCGAAACAATCAAGTTTCATCAGCTATTATTTCAAGTGAAAGACCTATTTTTGAGGAAAAATGGTTAACTCAAGTTCCTATGGAAGAACATGAGTTTGCGATTTATGTAAATAAAAATCATAAAATAGCAGACCGTAAGAATCTTTCAGTAGAGGAACTTGAAGAGTTAGACTTCATTACGTTAGGTAATGGGTATACGCATAATACAATTATGAATCATTGGGTAAATGATAATAGTCTAAAGCTAAAGAAAGTTCGTTATTCGAATGAAATTCAAACAATTAATTCAATGATTGATTCAGGAATTTATGCTGGTTTCATGACAGATATTATTATCAGAAATCAAGACCACTTAATTAGGATTCCTATCGAAGATGCACCAAAAGTGTATACTAGCTTAATTATCAATAACGAAACCCCTGTGACAGCAATTCAAAAGAAATTTAATGATGAAGTGTTAGAGATTGTAACAGAACTATATTCAGATAATTAAAGCCGATTTTATAGCAATTTAATAAAGTAAGGAGATTCTATTTGAAAAACTATCAATATCCGATCGACCCAGATTGGTCGAATGAAGACATCATACAGGTCATCACTTTTCTTAATGCAGTTGAATCAACGTATGAACAAGGTATCCACTATGAGAAATTCCAAAAAGCTTATAAGCAATTTAAAGAAGTGGTTCCAAGTAAGAGTCAAGAGAAACAAATGGGAAAAAAATTCGAAGAGTTAAGTGGATATTCAATATACAGAGCGGTTCAACTGATGGGAACTAAAGTAAAAGAAGTGAATTTAAATAAAAAAGCACAAATTATGAATTTAACTACTGAACAAAGGAGAAAATAAGTGGACTATCAATTACATCATCGTATTTTAGTTTGGATGGAGCAAGCTGCAGAAACGTTAAAATATTCTTTGGAACGTGAATTACAAGTAAAAGAGAAGAAAAGTCCGAGTGATTTAGTCACTGAGATGGATAAAGCAACGGAACGATTTTTTATTAATAAAATCCGTGAATATTATCCAACACACCAAATTATTGGTGAAGAAGGACAAGGGGATATTGTTGATGATACGAAAGGCACTGTTTGGGTTATTGATCCCATTGACGGTACTTTAAATTTTGTTAAAGCTAAAAATCATTTTGGAATTATGATTGGTATTTTTGAAGATGGTTTACCAGTTGCTGGTTATATTTATGATGTAATGAATAGTGATTTATACTATGGTATCGTGGGTGAAGACGTTTACTTAAATAATCATCCGCTCGAACCAATAAAAATATCTCAATTAAATGAATCTTTAGTGCTCGGAAATGTAGAATCTTTCTCCAACAACGTGTATAATATGAAAGCCTTACTAAATGTTTCACTCGGCGCAAGATCCTATGGATCAGCTGCGATAGAAATCATTGGCTTAATTAGAGGAGAGGCAGCACTGTATTTCTCAGCAGGTTTACGACCATGGGATTTTGCTGCTGGCTATGCTATATGCGAGTCAATGGGATATAAAGTAACGACAATAGATGGAAGTCGACCGGATATATTAACTCGGTCACCAATATTATTTGCACATCCGAATGTGCATCAAGAGGCATTAGAATTGCTAAGTCATAAATAGATAAGGATTGAATAAAATAATGGAATTACGTAATGATATAAGAAACATCGCAATAATCGCTCACGTTGACCACGGTAAAACATCGTTGGTTAATGAATTGTTAATACAATCGGACACTTTAGATGGACATACACAACTTGACGATCGTGCGATGGACAACAATGATATTGAAAGAGAACGTGGAATTACAATCTTAGCTAAAAATACGGCAGTGGATTATAAAGGGACTCGCATAAATATCATGGATACACCAGGACACGCGGACTTCGGTGGTGAAGTAGAGCGTATTATGAAAATGGTCGACGGTGTAGTATTAGTTGTCGATGCCTATGAAGGAACAATGCCACAAACTCGTTTTGTATTAAAACGTGCTTTGGATGAAGGGTTAGTTCCAGTTGTCGTTGTGAACAAAATAGATAAACCATCTGCACGACCTGAAGAAGTTGTAGATGAAGTCTTAGAATTATTCATCGAACTTGGTGCCGATGACGATCAAATTGAATTCCCAGTTGTATATGCGTCAGCATTAAACGGAACTTCAAGTACGTCAAGTGATCCAGCAGATCAAGAAGATAATATGGATGCCATCTTTGATGAAGTATTGGAACATGTACCTGCGCCTGTGGACAACCGTGACGAACCCCTACAATTCCAAGTATCTATGTTAGATTATAGTGATTACGTTGGACGTATCGGTATTGGGCGCGTGTTCCAAGGAACAATCAAAGTTGGAGATAGCGTGACATTAATGAAGACAGATGGAAGCACTAAAAACTTCCGTGTATCAAAAATGTTCGGTTTCTTCGGTTTAAACAGAGTTGAAATTAACGAAGCCATTGGTGGAGACTTAATTGCTCTATCAGGTATGGATGATATCTTTGTTGGGGAAACAGTATCAAGTAGTACTGACCCAATTGCACTGCCATTACTACACGTGGATGAGCCGACATTACAAATGAAGTTCTTAACGAATAACTCGCCGTTTGCAGGTAGAGAAGGTAAATACGTTACAGCTCGTAATCTTGAAGATAGATTAGCACGTGAATTACAAACTGACGTTTCTTTAAACGTAGAACCGACAGATTCACCTGATGCCTTTACTGTATCAGGACGTGGGGAATTACACTTATCAATCTTAATTGAGAACATGAGACGTGAAGGATACGAATTCCAAGTATCAAGACCAGAAGTAATCATTCGTGAGATTGACGGTGTCGCAAGTGAACCGTTTGAAAGATTACAAATTGATACTCCAGAAGAATATATGGGATCAATCATTGAAGCTTTAGGTACAAGAAAAGCTGAAATGGCTGATATGATTAACCCAGGTAACGGACAAGTGCGTCTAATCTTCTTAGTTCCAGCGCGTGGATTAATAGGCTTCGCAACAGAATTTATGTCATTAACACGTGGTTACGGAATTATGAACCATACTTTTGATGAGTATAGACCAGCTGTAGGCGGATCAATCGGCCGTCGTCGTAACGGTGCTCTAGTTTCACTAGACTCTGGTCAAGCGACAACTTATAGTATTATGAACATCGAAGAACGTGGACAAATTTATATCACGCCCGGTACTGAAGTTTATGGTGGTATGATTATTGGGGAACATAACCGTGAAAATGATTTAACAGTAAATATCACAAAAGCTAAACAACAAACTAACGTACGTTCAGCGAATAAAGACCAAACTAATGTGATTAAACAACCTAAGATTTTAACATTAGAAGAATCATTACAATTCATGGACGAAGATGAGTACTGTGAAGTAACACCAGAAAGTATTCGTTTACGTAAACAAATCTTAGATAAAAGTGCTCGTGAAAAAGCATCTAAAAAAGAGAAGAAATAATATTTTGTAAAACGCTCACATTTAGTGAGCGTTTTATTTTGTGATTACATTCCTAGATGGTAATATGAATATATTATGTGAAATATATAGGAGGAATTTAATTATGGCTTTTACTTTACCAAATTCACCATATGCAAGTGATGCTTTAGAACCAGTTATCGATAAGGAAACAATGGAAATTCATCATGGCAAACACCACAGCGGATATGTAACAAAATTAAATGATGCATTAGAAGGAACAGAGTTTGCTGATAAAGCAATCGAAGATGTTGTTGCAAACTTAAACGATATTCCAGAAGAAAAACGTACAGCTGTACGTAACAATGGTGGGGGACACTTAAACCATTCATTATTCTGGGAATCTTTACAAGCACCTTCAGATAATAATGAAGTTCCTGCTGAATTAGCTGAAAAATTAGAAGATGCATTCGGATCAGTAGATTCATTTAAAGAGAAATTTGAAGCAGCAGGTGCAGGTCAGTTTGGATCTGGTTGGGCATGGCTTGTTGATAACAACGGAACATTAGAAGTTGTTGGAACTCCAAACCAAGATAACCCACTTACAGATGGTAAAAAACCACTATTAGGTGTAGACGTATGGGAACATGCTTACTACTTAAACTACCAAAACCGTCGTCCAGAATACTTATCAGCTTTCTGGAAAGTTGTTAACTGGTCGAAAGTTGTAGAACGTTTAAACGCGTAAACTAAAGTTTGAATTGATAGTGTCATTGAGAGAAATCTCAGTGGCACTATTTTTTTGCTTGTAAATTTGATTATTGTAGTTAGTGCATTTGAGGATTCAATAAATTGTCATTTTTAATTAAGCGATACATGTTATAATAGCTTATATGAAAAATCATACACTTTTCAATACACTTTTTGAAGTGGTATACTGAGTGTAATTATCTATCCATGAGGAGGCGTTTGATGGCAAACAATGAGGAACATCATGATGCTTCAAAAAGTATGAGGCTTAAAAAGTTATTCAAAGAATCATTCTCAAAAAAAGAGATCGCAAAGAATTTCAGGTTGATTGACAAATCCATCGTTTTAATTACAACTTTATTGGTGGTCATTGGGTTGATTTCAGTCTTTAGTGCGACAATGTATGATAACCCAATGAGGGCGATCACGACACAAGGTCTTTCAGTTGTTATTGGTGTCATCATCATCGGTATAATGGTTGTTGTACCTTTTGAATTATTTAAAAATATCAGGCTCATTCTATTTATGATGGTCATATTAATTGTCTTACTGATATATACTTTGACCACTCAAGAAAGCGTCTGGGGGGCAACCAGTTGGTTTGTCGTATTTGGAGTTAGTTTTCAACCAAGTGAGTTCGTTAAAGTCATTGGAATTCTAGTGATTAGTTGGTTAATCAAGTATTATGATAGGGAGGTCATTCTGACTAATCAGAAACTTCCTTCCTGGTTTAATGTGAATAATGTAGCTATTGCAACATTAGTAGTTTCTTGTGGGCTAATTTTCCTACAACCCGATCTAGGAATGTTGATTATTTTATCAGCGACTCTGGGACTTATTTATCTGTTGACGAAAGGGTCTTTAAAGTGGAACATTATAGCCTATAGTGTTTTATTTGTTGGTTATTTATTATTAACAATCATTGGTCGGCAATTTGGAGATTGGCTAGTTTCAAAAGATTTCCATATGTTTGAACGGATTGCATCATTCATTGATCCATTCAGATATTCATCCGATTCAGGTTACCAAATCATCCAAGGCTTAATGGCATTTAGTCGGGGTGGTTGGTTTGGAATGGGATTAGGCGAAGGTGTATCGAAGCAAGGAGCTTTACCGGTCATTGAATCCGATTATATATTGGCAAATATCGCTGAAGAACTTGGCTTAATTGGTGTGTTAGTTGTGGTAGGTTTATTATTTAGCCTCATCGTAATTATTTACCAACGTGCGGCAGCAAGTACAGAGTTATACCGTAAATCAGTTCTAATAGGTGTTGCTTCTTTACTACTCGTTCAATCCGTGATTAATATCGGAGGTGTCGTGAGTATTCTGCCATTAACTGGGGTCACTTTACCATTTATTAGTTATGGAGGAACAAGTATGATGGCAATGCTAAGTGCGATTGGACTGGCTTTAAGAATGATAATTGAAGAAGGTAAAGAACCAAACATTAACTTAGTTTATTCTAAGCAGAAAGGGGAGTAATATGGAATTTAATATGATTGAAAGACAAGCGCTGGTTATTTGGCTATATTCAACAAAGCAGATTAAAGAATTAAGAAAGCATGGCTATATTCATTACTATAGTCGTAGAATGAAGTATGCGATTATGTATGTGAATAAAAAAGATGCAAAAAAAGTTGAGAAAGTAGTGAATGACTATTATTTTGTCAGAGAAGTCGAGTATTCATACCGAGATGACATTGACATGACGTTTGCAAATGCGATTGAACCTTCAACAGACAATTCTTTATCGGGTCCTTTTTCTGTAGAGGATGAAGAAGAGTCATTAATCGAGTCAATTGCAGAAACACTTCGCAACAAAAAAATGAATAATGGATAATTGGTGGTAATATATGCGAGTAATATCAGGAAATTATGGAAGTAGACGTCTAAAAGCCGTCCCAGGTCAAAATACACGGCCGACAACAGATAAAATTAAAGAAAGTATGTTTAATTTAATTGGTGGGTACTTTGATGGTGGTATTTGTTTAGATTTATATGCTGGAAGCGGTGCTTTAGCCATTGAGGCTGTTTCTAGAGGGATGGATTCTGCCGTTCTGTGTGAGAAACACAGACCAGCCATCGAGACAATCAACGAAAACTTAAAGATGACTAAAGAGGAAGAGCGCTTCACTTTATTAAAAGGTGATAATCATAAGAGTTTACGAAACTATGTAACTAGTCAATTGGCTGAGCCATTTAAACTACTCTTTCTAGATCCGCCATATCACAAACAACAAATTGAAAAAGATATACAATGGCTTTGGGATTTAAAAGTCATTAATAACCAAACGACCATTGTCTGTGAAACAGATTCAGATGTAACCCTTCCAGATAGGATTGAAGGTCATGGGTTAATTAAAGTAAAAGATTATGGTGCAACCCGCATCCATATCTTTGAAGGTGAGGAAAATAGTGTTGAGTAATAAACCAAAGATTGGTATTTTTGCTGGAACGTTTGATCCCTTAACTAAAGGGCATTTAAATTTAATTGAACGAAGTAGTAAACTGTTTGATGAAGTCATTGTCGTAATCGCAATCAATACAAATAAGAAAACATTGTTTACGGTTGATGAGCGAATTAAATTAGTTGTTGACAGCGTGAAACATATTGGTAACGTAACAGTGGATACTTTAAAGGATGGGCTGATTGCTCATTATTACGAAGAAAAACAAGCGACTGCGCTTATCAGAGGCTTACGTAATACAACGGATGTAGATTACGAGTACGCCATCGCTTCTGCGAATGCTCGACAAGTAGATGGGTTAGAGACGATGATATTATATGCTGCCGATCAGTATCGCTACTTAAGTTCGACGATTATTAAAGAAATTGCCTTTTTCGATGGGGATATCAGTGATATGGTACCACCAAATGTTGAAGAAGCCATGCACGAAAAAATTAATTCTAAGTAAATATTCAAATAAATTAAGTCATAAAAAAATAATTTGGTCGATTTTCATTTTAAAAAATGAAAATCGGCTTTTTTTTTGTATATATATATAGACAAATATTTAGGAGGAATAATATGAATTTTCAAAATGTGACCTTTAAGACAATCGTGACTCACATTCAACAGAATATTTTTAAGTTATTAGTATTGACGGTGTTGGTTATCGTCTTATTATCGGCTATCTTACCTAGCCAACAATCGTCAACCGATTATGTCAAACTGTTCGAAAGTAACTCAACTCATTCGGCGGAATCAACCCAAGAAACCGAAGTTAATACGGATTTAGCAGCAATATCCGGGCTAAAGCAACAGACGGAAGAGCGAACAGAAGATAATGAACAGCAAGTGTTTTATGTCGATATTAAAGGAGCAGTTGCCAAACCAGATATGTATGCTTTGCCTATCGGAAGTAGAGTTTATGATGCGATAGAAATGGCAGGGGGACTAACTGAAGAAGCCGCCACAGAAACATTAAACCAGGCGAAAATACTTGAAGATCAGATGTTGTTATACATTTATAGCTATTCAGAATTGGAACAAGCAGAGACGATACCGGAAACAAGGTCAGTTGAAACGGCTTATATTGAAGGATCAAATTCAATTAATGACATTATACCTGGCCTAGTAAATATAAATTCCGCCACCGTAGATGAGTTGATGACTCTCCCGAATATTGGACCCAAAAAGGCAGCCGCAATTATTCAATTTAGAGAAGAGAATGGAAGCTTTGCTGCCATTGAAGATATTATGGCTGTTTCTGGGATAGGTGAGAAGACATTCGAGAACCTAACTGACCTTATTACGGTTTCGCCATGATAAAATATTTACAACACATACGATATGAATGGCCCTTTATTTTTCTGCTTATGTATGTCTTGTTACAGGCCTTTTATAACTTTAGTTTTTGGCTAATGTTACCTATTATCTTTATAGCCTTAAGAATAATTAGTTTGGGTAATCTGAAGACAATCATAACCGTTACTGTCATATCTATTTTAGTTCTTGGGTATGCATTCTTTCAAACATTTCAGTTTCAAAAACTCGAGGAATTACCCATTGCCTCGCAAGAAATGCGAGCAATTTTATATACGAATCCTTTTGATGTACAAAGTGATGAGGACTCAGTCCGTGGTGACGGGAAAGTTCAAATCGTTCATCAATCTGAGAAAATCGATTTAAGAGTAAATTTTGTTCAGTGGTTAGAAGGTGACGAACCTGAAATTCAAAGCATACTTGAAGAATCAACTGTTTGGTTCGTTGAAGGTAAGTTTGAAAAGCCGGATGAGGCTAGAAATTTTGATGTATTTGATTATAAAGCTTACTTAGCTACCCAAAATATCGCCTGGGAATTTGAAATTACTAACATATATCAGCTTAAATCGGACCCATCATTGGTTGGTAAATTAGATACATTCAGATATAAGATATTGGAGACCTTTATTAAACTAAACCATCATGAGTGGATTGCGATTTATAATAAGCTGCTTTTCAATATTGACTCCGACACTTATAGGCACTACAAAGAAAACTTTACTGCTTTAGGAGTTGCACACTTCTTTGCAATCTCTGGTTTTCATATTTATTTTATTAGACGCTTGTTAAATAATGTACTGCTCAGATTAGGCATACCAATTGAATATGCGAAGATTTTAATGACAGTTTTGCTATGGCTTTACACGTGGTTAGTCGGTTGGCCCATTGGGGTCATTCGTGTCTTATCTACAAGTGCCTTAAATTCTTTAAAAACAAAGTATCGTTTACCCATCGCTTCTTTAGATAGCCTTGCCATCGTGGGGATTTTATTCATTTGTTTTAACCCTTTAAATGTCTTATCGTTAGGATATACATTAAGTTTTATGATGACTTTTGTTGTGATGAGTTATAACCAAGCCACCCCAAATAAACATTCTGCCATTCAAAGTATTGAAATGACTTTTGCCTGCTTGTTATTGTCCTGGCCAATTATAATGCAGACGTCATTTGAATGGAATGTAATTCAAATAGTGATAGTTATTTTGTTTACAGTCGTTTTTAATTATCTGATTATGCCGCTCGTCTTTTTTACGACTTTATGGATTGTATTTTCTCTCCCAGGTTTAGAAACAGTGAGTGCATTGTTTGATAGAGGTGTTGTCTTCCTTAATGAACTGTTAAGCCAATCTGACGCCTTTCATTCCTTTAATCTGATAGTCGGGAAGCAGACGACAGTAATTTTTTATTTACTTATACTTGTCGCTGTGTTTTTTATTGCGTTCATCCATGTTCGCTCATTTTTAAGTTATGGTGTATTCTTGCTGATGTATTTAATTATTTTGTTTGGGGTACCCTATTTGGATCCGACGGTTAAATTAACGATAATTGATGTGGGGCAGGGAGATGCGATGTTGTTTCAATTAGGTCATCAACAGGGGAATTGGTTGATTGATACCGGCGGTAAGCGACTTTGGGAACCAGTGGAAGGATCGAATATCGACCATAGTTTTGCTGAGAGGAATTTAATCCCCGCTTTAAAAGCCCTAGGTGTGAATCAATTAGATGGTGTCATTATTACCCATCCCGATATTGATCACATTGGGAATTTACAAGCTTTGTCTCACGCGATCAAAATTCAGGAGTTATGGGTCAGTGATTATACTTTGAAGAGTAATATTTGGGAAGAGATTTCAGCTAAAGTTAAAGTTAATACCGTTGTGAGTCTAGACATGGGTGAAAGCTATAAACATCCAACTATTCCGCTGACATTGTATAGCCCAGCACTCTCTGATATTAAATATTCGCAAAGTGAATCCAATGATTCGTCATTGATTACTCAAATCGATATAGAAGGGCTCGCGGTATTATCTTTAGGCGACGTGACTAAGCGAATTGAAACAAAAATCTTAGCGACCTATCCAGAAATCCGAGCGGATATTCTAAAAGTAGCTCATCACGGGAGTGATACGAGTACTTCTGAAGAATTACTGACGCATACTCAACCGTTCTTCGCCTTCATTTCAGCTGGTGTTAATAATCAGTACGGTCATCCCCATGCCGAAGTGTTAGATTTATTAAACCAACACAGTGTTCCTTATTTAAGTACTGAAATGGTCGGCGCTGTTCAACTCACATATCACCCATTAAAGGGGTATAGAATACGGACAGTTATTGAGAAATAAGGTGGAATGTTAATGCGAATAAAGACCGTTATATCAACGTTTTGTAAGAGCTTGAAACTTTACATAAACTTTACAATAAAAGTGACAAAAAGTGATTGCTTATTTCAAATAATTAGCTATAATTATTTTGTTTTAAAAAAGTATACAAGGAGGTTTATATGAAATTTCAGTCACAACAATTAATGATTCGTCCCGCACAGGTTGAGAATGCGAAGCAAATACAACAAATTTATACACCCTATATATTAAATACTGTCTTTAACTTGGAGGAAACAGTAGGGACCCTTTCGTATTATGAACAATTGATTATCGAAGCTCAAAGTCATTTGCCTTTTTTAGTAGCAGAATACGAAGGAGTCATCGTTGGTTTTGTTTATGTGAGTGAAATTTCATTTATGTTGAATCTAGTTAATACGTGTGCTTTGAGTATTTATGTAGCTGAAGATACACCTGTACGAGGTGTCGGCCAATCACTATTCACAGCTTTAGAAAGAACATTAACTGCTTTAGGTATGACACAAATAATTGCGAACATTGTAGCAACGAACGAAAGAAGCATTCGCTTCCATGAAAAGAATGGCTTTCAATTGCTCAGCACATTCCCTCAGGCAGGCTACAAATTCGGCCAATGGCACGATGTTAAATGGTTTGGTAAAAAACTAGTCGCAGAGCCGGAGCAATCTGAAGTATTGCCAACAGAGAGTTTATCTTTCTCTATTTATTAAAATTACCTGGATTGTTTATAATATCTGCTTTTAAACTTATTAAAGTTATTGTAAAATTGGATTATATGACATAAATATCGTTGATATTACGTTTATAAAATAACTATACAATTAACAGGAGGAAGTAAGTCGATGCAGAAGATCTTTTTGAAGGTACTTTTAGGTACAGTATTGCTTGGTAATATGCCAATTCATTCTTGGGTACAGGCTGAAGAGATACCCGAAGATATACCACAAATCCAGATTACAGAAGAAGCGGTGGCAACGGAGAATAATATTGTCAAAACTGATAATGTCCGTGCAGCTTGGACTGATTATGGAAACTACGCTCAACCGAATGAAGAAGGATATGCCTACTACATGCATGCAGATCCAGATATTTCTTCAGAAATCATCCCGTTAGATGAAAATTCTTCTGAAGATGTCTTATTATTTACTTTTGATGATGCGCCACAAGAACCAGATAGCTATGCGCTCGAGATGGCTCAAGTTATGAAAGAAAAAGATGTTAATGCTATTTTCCTAGTTAACGGTATGTATCTAGAGTGATAAAGCCCATATAATTGTGTAAAAGTAAAAAACCATAATAATCTCTTTGGTACAATGTAGTTGACAGACAAACATTGAAAGGAAGATTATTATGGCTCAATTAAATATTACCTTAAATTTAGAAGAATTAACAGAGGCAGTCATGAATAGCGATATGAATGCGATGATGAAATCATTAGCTGTCACTGTCTTTAACGCTTATATGGAAGTTGAACGTGATCGCTACATTAAAGCAGAGAACTATGAACGGACTTCGGAACGAAAAGATCAGCGGAATGGCTATTACGAACGGGACCTCATGCTAAATA